>DBKX01000242.1 GCA_002297865.1 Lachnoclostridium sp. UBA739 | reverse complement strand
CACAGGGCGTTTTTTTGCTGAAACGTTGCATGTTCATCGGTGAAGCGACCGAACGAGCCCGCATGATAGCTGCTTCCAGAGTGGGTTCGACTTTGTTCATGCCGACAATCACGAGGACCTGCTTCGGCCCAAAAATAAGTGCTGCGACACGATTGCCCGTGCCGTCAATATTATACAGCTGGCCGTCTTCCGTAGCCGCATTCGTACCCATAATAAACGTATCACACAACAAGGCCTGGCGCAACAGCTTTTGGCGTTCTTCCGGTGTTTTGGCAGTATCCCGGTCAATAACTTGGCGGTGTTCCAATACATACGGACGCAGGCCGATGTCATTAATCGATACGGAGCCGCCCCACGAAACGACGTGATCTTCCGGAATTAGAGAAATAGCTTTTTGCAGTGCTTTGTCTTTCGTAGGACAGTAGTATGCTTCAAAGCCGCGCTTATTGAAATTTTCAGCGACTTTCGGCCCCTTTTTATCATACATTTTATACATCATGCTTGTTCTATCCATGATACACCCTCCTTGGCAAATACAAAACTATTAAAACATAGCATAAGCGTAGCGTATTTTTTGCGTTTTGACAATGGAAAAAAGAGACTGTAAGAATAAAATTTTTGTCACATACGCAGAAGGAATACATAAAAGCTATATAGTTGCCAAATCTGTATCGGATACATGATGAAAATAAGAAAAAAATGCTGCCGAATTTCTCTTATATACATATAGGGTATTATAAGTAAACGTTGTTTTTTATCTATCAAGGAGGCATGAAATCCCATGAAGCAGCAATACGGATATGTACGCGTCAGCAGCAAAGAACAACACGAACAGCGGCAAATCAAGGCGTTACAAGATATGAAAATTCCGGACAGTCATATTTTTATTGACAAGCAGTCAGGAAAAAATTTTCAGCGGCAGGCGTATCAAAAATTGATGCGGAAAGTACGAAAAGATGACATCATGTATATCAAAAGCATTGACAGGTTGGGGCGAAATTATAAAGAAATTCAGGAACAATGGCGCATTTTGACAAAAGAAAAAGGAGTAGATATCGTCGTACTGGATATGCCTATTTTGGATACACGACGGGGAAAAGATCTGATTGGTACCTTTTTAAGCGACGTAGTGCTGCAGATCTTGTCGTTTGTCGCAGAAAACGAACGCAACATGATTCGCCAACGACAGGCCGAAGGCATTGCACTGGCCAAAGCCAACGGCAAGAAATTTGGCAGACCGGAAAAAGCACTGCCCGACCATTTTGCAGTCATTGCAGCCCAATGGAAAAATGGAGAAATAACAGGCGTACAAGCTGCCAAGGCATGCCAAATGCCTTTATCTACATTTCGCTACAAAGCCAAGAAAGGGCTAGAAACATAATTGAATAAAAATATAATGAAATATGAATAGAATGATATGCTGATAAGTAAAAAAGTATCAGCATATCGTTCTTTTTTTTGTGTGTCATGAGGTGCATCTTTTTTAGCATATTATTGCCATAAATCGTACTTTGTTATAACGCTGTATTTATTGTATAAAAATTCACGTTATTCATGGAATTCGTTTAACAACATGCATTTTTTGTCTTGAAAGCAAAATTATGGTACACTTACAATAAAGTACACATTATTGTAAGACGTTGAAATATATGACTTATTACACAGAAAAATGAGAAAGGAGGTATCTAAGTAGTGCTGGTTACTATACGGGCTGACCTGATGAAATTACAACAGTTAGGGGTGCTAGATACACTTTTTGTTGATAAAACGACTAAAAAGCATATCTTGTGGGGAACGAATGCATACCGTGCATATGGAGAACGATATGCACAAGACAGTGAAATATTTGTGACCCTAGTCCTTTTTAATTCGTTCGATGTCATTAAAACGAGAGCAAGAAAAGCCGTTGAACAGCAAGTGGATCGGACGAAGCTTCATGGAGAAGTAGCTACGCCGCTTTGGGTATGCAATAAGATGATTGATGCTATTGACTGCGACTGGTTTGGAATAGAAAAATTGCCCAATGATGCTTGGCAGCATATAGATACTCTTTTCCAGAGCACAAAAAAATCTTGGATGAAGTATGTCGATAATAAACGACTGGAAATTACGTGTGGCGAAGCACCGTATCTCATACAACGATATGATGGAACGAATGGAAACATGATACCTGTAGAAGAACGAACAGGAATTTTAGATAGAAAGCTCCATGTCGTCTCTGCTTATGCAGCAACACAAGAAAAATGGATTCATTGGGCTACTCGTGCTTTGGAAGCAACGTTTGGATATGAGTATCAAGGGGATAATCTTTTGATTGCGAGAGTAAATGTTATCAAGACGATTATTGAATTTTATACACATAAATGGAATGAGATACCAGACGTAAGAATTTTAAAACGATTGGCAAATAAAGTTACGTGGAACTTGTGGCAAATGGATGGATTAACTGACACAATTCCTTGTCATAGGAATTTTATAGAAGAAATATCTCTTTTTGATGAACCGATTAAAAATATTACACCATCATTATGTAAGATTTATGACTGGAGAAATACGAAGAAAAGTATTGTATTTGCAACCATGAAAGGCAGGCAGACGGGTATGAAATTTGATTATGTAATTGGTAATCCGCCTTTTCAAGAAGATACTAAAGGTGCTGGTAGACAAGCAAGACCACTTTATAATTTGTTTTTTGAACAGATAAAAGATATGAGCCCTAAAAGTATTTCTTTAATTATGCCATCACGTTGGTTTTCTGGGGGGATGGGATTGAATAAATTTAGAGAAGAAATGATGAATGATCGTTCTATAAAAGTGATTTTTGATTATACAAATGCTAAAGATTTATTTCCTAATAATAGTGTTAGTGGCGGAGTAAATTTTTTTGTATGGAAAAGTAATTATAAAGGAGATTGTAGATTTGTAAATACTACAAATGGTGTAAAAACAGAGTTAACACGACCATTGAATGAATTTTCTATATTAGTTAGATATAACCAGGCTGTTGATATTATTCGTAAGGTAAGATGTTGTACTCAAAGGTATCTTACTGATATAGCAAGTGGATTAATGCCATTTGGATTATCTACTAATTATCGTGGCAATATGAATAGAACTAACGATAATGAACTTATATTACATGCAACCAATGGATGCACATATATATCGAAGACGAAAATTAATAAGGGTTTTGAATATATTGATAAGTATAAGGTATTAATAAGCAAGACAGGGGCAGAACACGCTGGGGAACCTAATAAAGAGGGAAAATTTAGAGTTATTCCATCTTCATTAAAGGTTATTGGCCCTAATGAGATATGTACACATTCTTATTTTTTGATAGGATCAACGGAAAAGAAAGAACTAGCAGAAAATATATGCAAGTATATGAAAACACAATTTGTTAGATTTTTAATGCTTATAGCTATGAGTGGATTTGGATTGTCAAAAAATACTNNCTCTTATTTTTGTTCCACTTCAAGATTTTACTAAAAACAGCGATATTGATTGGTCTCAAACAATATTAAATATTGATCAGCAATTCTATAAAAAATATAAGATGACACAAGAAGAAATCAATTTTATTAAAAGCAATATAAAGGAGATGAGATAGCATGAATATTCAAAAGCAAATTCATCCCTATAAGCGTATTATTCCCATGATTTATGCTTATAACACTCCTGGTATTCCGTATCATGAAGGATGGACTAAGATTGGTTATACAGATAGGCAAACTGTTGAAGAACGTATAAAACAACAGACACATACAGCTAATATTAGGACAGAACTGGCTTGGTGTGATAATGCGATGTATAAGGACGGCTCTGGTGAATATTTTCATGATTATGATTTTCATACGTATTTAACATCCAGCAAAAATGTGCTAAGGGAACCAAGAACAGAATGGTTTAAAATCACCGGTTCCGTTTCACAACAGTATTTTAATGAATTCGCGACTAGAAAATATAAACTTTCCGAAGAAAAAATCGAGTATACATTACGAAAAGAACAACAAAAAGCAGTTGAGATGACTGAGTCATATTACCGAAGCGGTGGTGATGAATTTCTTTGGAATTGCAAGCCTCGTTTTGGTAAGACATTATCGGCGTATGATTTAATTAGAACCATGAAGTTTAAACACGTTCTTGTTGTTACCAATCGGCCATCTATTGCAAATTCTTGGGCAGAAGATTTCCAAAAATTTATTAGTTGGCGAAAACCACGAATGCTTTTTGTCTCTGATTCAGATGCTTTAAAAGAAAAAAATGGAGTTTTTACAAGAAATAAATACATAGATTATTGTCTAAAGAATAAATCAGAAGATATACCCTATATTTGTTTTGAATCCTTACAAAATTTGAAAGGCTCTGCTTTCTTGGGCGGAAAATTCGATAAATTGGAATGGATAACAAAAGCTCGCTTTGATTTACTTATTGTAGATGAATCACAAGAAGGGGTAGATACCAAGAAAACAGAGAAAGCCTTTAAAGAAATTCGCCGTATTCATACGTTGTATTTATCTGGTACTCCATTTAAACAATTGGCAGAAGGACGTTTTTCTAGCAGTCAAATTTATAATTGGACTTATGCCGATGAACAACAAGCTAAAACTGCATGGCATAGTGAGACGATAAATCCGTATGAACGCCTTCCTCGATTATCTATGTTTACCTATCAAATTTCCCCTATGCTTACAGGACAATTAAGGCAAGGCATTGATTTTTCAGAGGATGAACATAGGGATTATGCATTTGATTTGAATGAGTTTTTTAGTACGAATGAATCTGGAAAATTTGTTCATGAAGATGAGATAAAGAAATTTATTCATGCCCTGTCTACGCAAAAAAAATATCCTTTTTCTACGCCGGAACTGCGAAAGCAATTAGCACATACCATGTGGTACATGAATCGTATATCCAGTGCGAAGGCGTTAGAAAAGCTACTGAAGGATGATCCTGTCTTTTGTGAATATAAGGTTGTTATTGCAGCTGGTAATGTGAAGCAAAATAATGAGGTTTCTGAAGCGGAAAATCAGAAACAATCTAAAGCATATGATTTGGTGAAGCAATCTATCAAAAATTATGATAAGACCATAACGATTACAGTAGGACAGCTTACGGTAGGTGTGACCATTCCGGAATGGAGTGGTGTACTTATGCTATGCAATTTACAAAGCCCATCAGCCTATATGCAGGCGGCTTTTAGAGCACAGAATCCATGTAGCTATACAGCAGAAGATGGAAAGCGATATATGAAGGAAACGGCATATGTTTTTGATTTTGATCCTGCTCGTACGTTAATTATCTATGACCAGTTTGCCAACGATTTAATGCAAGACACGGTAAATGGTAGTGGAACAATAGAAAATCGTAAAAAAAATATCAAACGACTACTGAACTTTTTCCCTGTCTTAGGGGAAGATGACCAAGGAACTATGATCGAGTTGGATGCGGCTAAAGTTCTATCTATTCCAAGAAGGCTAAAATGCACAGAAGTAGTCCGTCGTGGTTTTATGTCCAATTTCCTATTTGCCAATATTACCAATGTTTTTGGAGCTCCTAACGAAGTGCAAGCAATTTTGCAAAAAATTATACCAGTTCAGGAAAATTCGAACTCAAAAAATTTGTCAACTCCACCGGATATTCCATTAGATGAGAATGGTAATGTCGCTTTGCCGGATGCGATGGTTATTGGTCAATCACAAGATATCTTCGGAGATAAAATCTATGGTGAAATCAATGAACATTTGGAACAGTCAATGCAGGATGTAATCCATACAACAACGTTAAATACAACTCACGATCAAATACGTCAAACTATTGATGATTATAAAAGACAAGTAAAAGATATGATTACCGCAGCCGTGATGCCCCCTTTATCTGAACAATACGGACTGAACAAATCTCAGCAAAAAAAAGCCGCAAAGAATATTGCTGTTACTATTGATGATACATTTGATGTAATTGCCGACGATTATATGAAGAACACCAATATTGCGCGAATAAAATATCAACATAGCCTTGAAGAGGCAGGAACATCCAAACAAGTCAAAGAAGCAGAAGATAAGTTAAAGGATATTATGCAAGCTGCATTGGATACGATGAATCAAAGTATGAAAAAAGCGACGCAAGAAATTGTGGATAATAAGCCTAAGGATTTGGTTAGGCAATTAGAACATCANNTAAAGCAGAACAAAAAAAGAAAAGCTATGAAGATAAAATTCGTGACCATTTAAGAGGTTTTTCTCGAACGATTCCCAGTTTTCTGATGGCCTATGGCAATAGAGAATTTACGCTAAAAAATTTAGATAAAGGTATTGAACCTAAGGTTTTTGAAGAAGTCACGGGAATCACAATGGAAAATTTTCGCCTTCTTAGAGATGGTGGCGACATTTTTGATGAAAAAACCGGTGAAATGATTCCTTTTAAAGGACAATTATTTAATGAACAAGTATTTAATGATTCAGTTCAAGAATTTTTGGATAAAAAAGAAGCATTAGCTAATTATTTTGATGAAGGGCAGACACAAAATATTTTTGACTATATTCCACCACAGAAAACCAATCAAATTTTTACGCCTCGTTGGGTAGTAAAAAAGATGGTGGACCTCTTGGAAAAAGAAAATCCGGAATGTTTTGCAGATCCCAATCATACGTTTGCAGACTTGTATATGAAATCGGGAATGTATATTGCCGAAATCGTTACCCGGCTTTATCAAAATAAGCAGATGAAGGAGTTATTCCCGGATAATGCGGAACGATTGAATCATATTTTTGCTAAGCAAGTATATGGATGTGCGCCGACAGAAATTATTTATCGTATTTGTCTGCGATATCTCCTTGGTTTTAGCGATAAGGTTCATATAAATACACATCATATT
>DBKX01000064.1:15496-21815 GCA_002297865.1 Lachnoclostridium sp. UBA739 | reverse complement strand
TGCAGAGCCAGAGCGGGTTAAGGCAGAGATTGAAGATGTAATTGGACTTGATGCAGAAGATGCCCCACTTATTTCTGCAAAGCAGGGAATTAATATTGAAGATGTACTGGAGCAAATTGTAACAAAGATACCAGCTCCATCAGGCGATGCTAAGAAACCTTTAAAAGCGCTTATCTTTGACTCTATTTATGATCCATATAAAGGGGTTATTATTTTCTGTCGTATTTTTGACGGAAGTGTGAAAAAAGGTACTTTAATGAAAATGCTTGCGACACAGGCACAGGCGGAGGTTGTAGAAGTAGGTATCTTCGGTGCAGGTCAGTTTATTCCATGTGATGAGCTGTCTGCTGGTATGGTTGGTTACATTACTGCCAGTTTAAAAAATGTAAAAGATACACATGTTGGTGATACCGTAACAGATGCCAATAATCCTTGTGCAGAAGCATTACCAGGATATAAGCAGGTAAATCCAATGGTTTACTGTGGTATGTATCCAGCGGATGGTTCCAAGTATGGTGATTTACGTGATGCGTTAGAAAAACTTCAGTTAAATGATGCGGCATTGCAGTTCGAACCAGAAACGAGTATTGCGTTAGGATTTGGTTTCCGATGCGGCTTCTTAGGACTTCTTCATTTGGAAATTATCCAGGAACGTTTAGAGCGAGAATACAATCTGGATATTGTAACGACAGCTCCAGGCGTTGTATATAAAGTTTATAAAACAGATGGTGAAGTGCTTGAAATTACCAATCCATCCAATCTTCCTGACCCATCTGAGATTGATTACATGGAAGAACCAATTGTTAGTGCTGAAATTATGGTAACAACGGAATTCGTTGGTTCTATCATGACTTTATGTCAGGAGAGACGTGGTGTATATCTTGGTATGGAGTATATGGAACAGACAAGAGCGCTGCTTAAGTATGAGCTACCATTGAATGAAATTATCTACGATTTCTTTGATGCTTTAAAATCTCGTTCCAGAGGTTATGCTTCATTTGATTATGAATTAAAAGGATATCAGCAGTCAGAACTTGTGAAATTGGATATCCTTATTAATAAAGAAGAAGTAGATGCCCTTTCCTTTATCGTTCATTCCAGTACAGCTTATGAACGTGGAAGAAAGATGTGTGAAAAATTAAAAGAAGAGATTCCAAGACAACTGTTTGAAATTCCAATTCAGGCAGCAGTAGGAAGCAAGATAATTGCCCGAGAAACAGTAAAAGCTATGAGAAAAGACGTTTTAGCAAAATGTTATGGTGGCGATATTTCACGTAAGAAGAAACTTCTTGAAAAACAAAAAGAAGGTAAGAAGAGAATGCGTCAGGTTGGTAATGTAGAAATACCACAAAAGGCATTCATGAGTGTATTAAAGTTAGATGAAGAATAATAAGGGGAGGCATAAAGCCTCCCTTTTTGCTTGCCTTATAGGAAAGACCTCTGTGAGTCTTTACCTATAAGGCCAAAAAGCCCCTAAAAAACAGGGGCTGGATGCACACGAGCGGGTAAGGAACTCACACTTTGTTCTAAAGACAAAAAAAACGTGAAAGGATATAAATTATGAAAGAACTAGCAATCTATGTACACATTCCATTTTGCGTACAAAAATGCCGTTACTGTGATTTTTTATCAGGTCCCAGACATTTAAATAAAATAGACGAATATCTGGATATGCTTCTAATAGAAATCAGTCAGTACAAAGACTTAATAAAAGAATATCAGGTAAGAAGTATTTTTATAGGTGGTGGGACACCTTCTATTTTAAATGCAAATCAAATTAGTCGTGTCATGTCCGCTTTGTGGGATGTGATTGGAGATCGGGTTATGGAGAATATAGAAGTAACAATTGAATCCAATCCAGGAACACTGACAAAAGAAAAGTTAAAAGCATATCAGGAGCTGGGGATTAACCGTATTAGTATGGGACTTCAGTCTACATTTAACGATGAATTAAAAAATCTTGGACGAATTCATACCTATGAGGAATTCTTAGAAGGGTATAGACTCGCCAGAAAAGCTGGCTTCCAAAATATAAATATTGACTTAATGTCAGGCCTGCCAACTCAATCGCTGGAAAAATGGGAAACCACCCTTTCTAGAATTATAGAATTAAATCCGGAACATATTTCAGCGTACAGCTTAATAATAGAAGAAGGAACGAATTTCTACGAACAGTATGGAACAGAGGAAGGAGAAAAAGAATTGCCTTCTGAAGAACTGGACCGTCTTATGTATCAAAAAACAAAAGAACTACTGTTAGAAGCTGGTTATAAGAAATATGAAATTTCCAATTATGCAAAACCTGGTTATGAAAGCCGCCACAATTGTTCCTACTGGACAGGAATTGATTATGTAGGCATTGGTTTGGGTGCATCATCGTTGATTCAAAAAAACAGGTATCGAAATGAAGAAAACATGGAATGCTATCTTAAGATGCTTGTTCAAAATAAATCAGTCAGACAGCTAGAAGAAACATTGGACAGACAAAGTGAGATAGAAGAGTATATGATATTAGGACTACGCATGATGAAAGGAGTTAGTAAGACAGAGTTTTTCAATCGTTTTGGGGAAACTATGGACAAGAAGTACGGTGAGATACTTTCTCGATTAAAAGAATTGCAATTAATCGTTGAGAAAGAGGATTTTGTTTCCTTGACAGAGAAAGGTATTGATGTCAGCAATGAGATATTTACCATGTTTATGGAATGAATTTGAAAAATAAAAAAAATTACTTGACAAAGAATATTGATAGTGGTATTTTATCTATAAAGATATTAGCACTCTATATCAATGAGTGCTAACAACTAAAAAAGTAAGTCAGAATTATAGATTTCGAAGGGTGTGACAAGATGAACTTAGATGATAGAAAAAAGAAGATATTACAGGCTATCATCAAAACCTATTTGGATACAGGTGAACCTGTAGGATCAAGAACTATTTCTAAATACACTGACTTAAATTTAAGTTCTGCAACTATTCGAAATGAGATGTCTGATTTAGAGGATATGGGATTTATTATCCAGCCTCATACATCAGCAGGCAGAATTCCTTCCGATAAAGGATATCGGTTTTATGTTGATCAGCTTATGAACGACAAGGTAGAGGAACTCAATGAGATGAAAGATATCTTAATTGACCGAACAGATAAAATCGAAACGATGTTAAAGCAGGTTGCGAAAGTCCTAGCAGTGAATACCAATTATGCGACGATGGTTACGAAACCACATTACAAACATCGTACTGTTAAATTCATTCAGCTTACCGAAGTGGATGAAACTCATATGTTAGCAGTTATTGTAATCGAAGGAAATATTGTAAAAAATAGAATCTTAGATTTAGTCGAACCTGTAGATAAGGAAATTGTATTAAAGTTAAACATAATATTGAATACATTCCTTCAGGGATTGGATTTAACAGAAATAAATATTGCGTTAATACAAAGAATTAAAGAACAGGCTGGACCATATGGAGACTTAATTAATAAGATTTTAGATTCCATAGCACAGGCAATTGGTGAAGAAGAAGATGTTGAGATTTATACAAGTGGTGCAACAAACATTTTGAAGTATCCAGAGCTGAGTGATACAGAAAAAGCAACAGAACTGCTTTATACATTTGAAGAGAAGAAACAGCTTACGGAACTCATTACGGATAAGATGGGTGATGAAGAACAGCAACGAGGAATTCAAGTGTATATAGGAGATGAAACTCCTGTTAAATCAATGAAAGATTGCGCTGTGGTAACGGCAACTTATGAAATTGGTGAAGGTGTATATGGAAAAATTGGAATAGTTGGACCAAAACGAATGGATTATGAAAAGGTTGTAGGTACACTGCAATCCTTGATGAGCCAGCTAGATGATATCTTCAAGAATGAGTAATACTTTATGAAAGGTGGAAATAAGTTGAAGCAAAAGGATAAGACAAAAGTGGAAGAAAAAGAAACAGTAGTTGATGAGGAAGAACAGGAAACTGTAGAAACCGAAGCTGCTGAAGAACAGACAGTAAAAGAAGCTGACACAGAAGAAGTAAAGGAAGAGGAAATTCCTAAGTCCGATAAAAAGGCACAGGAAATTAACGATAAGTTAATGAGAACAATTGCAGAATTCGATAATTTCAGAAAACGTTCTGAAAAAGAAAAAAGTGCAATGTTTGAAATTGGAGCGAAAGCTATAATTGAAAAGATTCTTCCAGTACTTGATAATTTTGAAAGAGGCTTAGATTCCATTTCTGAAGATGAAAAAGGAAGCGCTTTTGCACAAGGCATAGAACAAATTTACAAACAATTTGTTACAGTTTTAGATGATGCAGGTGTGAAAGTAATCGAAACAGTAGGAAAAGAATTTGACCCAAATCTTCATAATGCAGTAATGCATGTGGAAGATGACACACTGGGAGAAAATATAATAGCCGAAGAGTTCCAAAAAGGTTATATGTATAAAGATTCTGTGGTTCGCCATAGTATGGTTAAAGTAGCTAACTAAAAATATTTAATATATATGTTGCAAAAAACTTTGATATGTAAGCAATGATATAGGAGGAATAGATATGAGTAAAATTATTGGAATCGATTTAGGTACAACAAACTCTTGCGTAGCAGTAATGGAAGGTGGAAAACCAGTTGTTATTACAAACGCTGAAGGTATCCGTACAACTCCATCTGTAGTAGCATTTTCAAAAACAGGTGAAAGATTAATTGGTGATCCAGCAAAACGTCAGGCTGTAACAAACGCAGACAAAACAATCTCTTCTATTAAGAGACATATGGGTAGTGACTATAAAGTAGCAATTGATGATAAGAAATATTCTCCACAGGAAATTTCAGCTATGATTCTTCAGAAATTAAAAGCAGATGCAGAAGCATATCTTGGAGAATCTGTTTCAGAAGCAGTTATTACGGTTCCTGCTTACTTTAACGATGCTCAGCGTCAGGCAACAAAAGATGCTGGTAAAATCGCTGGTTTAGATGTGAAACGTATCATCAACGAGCCAACAGCAGCAGCATTAGCTTATGGTCTTGATAATGAACATGAACAAAAAATCATGGTTTACGATTTAGGTGGTGGTACATTCGATGTATCTATCATTGAAATCGGTGACGGTGTCATTGAAGTATTAGCTACATCTGGTGACAACAGACTTGGTGGAGATGACTTCGATAACAAGATTACAAACTACATGATCGAAGAATTCAAGAAACAAGAAGGTGTTGACTTATCCGCTGATAAGATGGCACTTCAGAGATTAAAAGAAGCTGCAGAAAAAGCGAAAAAAGAATTATCTTCTGCAACAACTACGAATATCAACCTTCCTTTCATCACAGCAACTGCTGAAGGACCAAAACACTTTGATATGAACTTAACTCGTGCAAAATTCGATGAATTAACACATGATTTAGTAGAAAGAACAGCTGCACCTGTTACGAACGCATTAAGAGATGCTGGTTTAACAGCTTCTGAATTAGGTCAGGTATTATTAGTTGGTGGTTCTACACGTATCCCAGCAGTACAGGATAAAGTAAAACAATTAACAGGAAAAGAGCCATCTAAATCCTTAAACCCAGATGAATGTGTTGCTTTAGGTGCTTCTATCCAAGGTGGTAAATTAGCAGGAGATGCTGGTGCAGGTGATATCTTATTACTTGATGTAACTCCACTTTCTCTTTCTATTGAAACAATGGGTGGTGTTGCTACAACATTAATTCCTAGAAATACAACAATTCCTACAAAGAAGAGCCAGGTATTCTCTACAGCAGCTGATAATCAGACAGCCGTTGATATTCATGTAGTTCAAGGTGAAAGACAATTTGCCCGCGACAACAAAACACTTGGACAATTCAGATTAGATGGTATTCCACCAGCAAGAAGAGGCGTTCCTCAAATCGAAGTTACATTTGATATCGATGCAAACGGTATTGTTAATGTATCTGCTAAAGATTTAGGAACAGGTAAAGAACAGCACATCACTATCACATCTGGTTCTAATATGTCTGATGATGATATCGAAAAAGCTGTAAAAGAAGCTGCAGAATATGAAGCACAAGATAAGAAACGTAAAGAAGCAGTTGATACACGTAACGATGCTGATGCTATGGTATTCCAGACAGAAAAAGCTTTACAGGATGTAGGCGACAAAGTTGACCCATCAGAAAAAGCTGCAGTAGAAGCAGATTTAGCTCACTTAAAAGAATTAGTTGAAAAATCAAATCCAGAAACAATGACAGAAGCAGAAGTTGAAGAAATGAAAGCTGCAAAAGAAAAAGTTATGAACGCTTCTCAGGCAATCTTCCAGAAGATGTATGAGCAAGCTCAGGCAGCTC
>DBKX01000064.1:6968-15453 GCA_002297865.1 Lachnoclostridium sp. UBA739 | reverse complement strand
CATGAACCAAGGTCAGTCAGCTGATACTTCTTACCAGGATGACGTTGTAGACGGAGATTATAAAGAAGTTTAATGATAAAAGCTTTCTCGCATAGCGTGAAAGAATGTCATAGACAGTTAAGAATCGACCATAAGCATAAGTGTTAGTCACTTTGCTTATGGTTGTTATGACTAAAGGGAAAACGAAACATAGGCAGTTGATTTTTTGTGCGTTTAGTTATAATGAATAGGCGGTCAAGTGTGACGGCCTATTTGTGCAATAGGATATACTGGTGAAATATTGAAATATTAAGCAATTTAGTAATGTACGATTGCACCAATTGACAATGAAATGTTGGAAGAATCAGCAGCATCTTGCTGGTATGGGAAGGTGGAAGAAATGGCGGAGAAGAGAGATTATTACGAAGTCCTTGGCGTCTCAAAAGGTGCTTCGGATGATGAGATAAAAAAAGCATATAGAGCTCTTGCAAAAAAATATCATCCAGATATGCATCCTGGTGATAAAGAATGTGAAGAAAAATTCAAAGAGGCTTCAGAGGCATATGCAGTTTTAAGTGATGCAGAAAAGAGAAGACAATACGATCAGATGGGACACGAAGCATTTACAGGTGCAGGTGGTGCCGGAGGATTTAACTATAGTGACTTTGATATGGGAGATATTTTTGGAGATATCTTTGGAGATTTATTCGGTGGCGGCAGATCCAATCGAAGAGCAAGTAATAGTCCGCAAAAAGGCGCCAATGTCAGAGCAAGTGTTCGTATCACATTCAATGAAGCTTGTTTTGGTGTAGATAAAGAATTAGATTTAACTTTAAAAGATGAGTGTACGCACTGTCATGGAACAGGTGCAAAACCAGGTACATCTCCTGAAACATGTACAAAATGTGGTGGTAAAGGCCAGGTTGTGTATACACAACAATCCTTATTTGGTATGGTAAGAAATGTTCAGACTTGCCCAGATTGTAATGGAACAGGAAAAGTTGTAAAAGAAAAATGCCCAGATTGTCACGGTTCAGGTTACATTGCGTCTCGTAAGAAAATTCAGGTATCGATACCAGCAGGTATTGATAATGGCCAAAGTATCCGTATTCGTGAAAAAGGTGAACCAGGCATCAATGGAGGACCAAGAGGTGATTTACTAGTTGAGGTTGTAGTATCAAGAGATCCAGTATTTATTCGTCAGGAATTTGATGTTATCTCAACAGCTCCAATTTCTTATGCGACAGCTGTACTTGGCGGAGATGTAAAAATAAAGACAATTGATGGTGAAGTAATTTATACTGTAAAACCAGGAACACAGACAAATACAAAAGTCCGTTTACGCGGAAAAGGAATTCCTACTCTTCGTAACAAAGCAGTTCGTGGTGACCATTATGTAACTTTAGTTGTGCAGGTTCCAACAAAGCTTACACAGGAACAGAAGGAACTGTTAAGAAAGTACGATGCTTCTTTGACAGGTGGAACAGCAGAAGCACAGTCAGTGTCTGAACATGACCATGAGCATAAAGGAAAAAAGAAATTTTTTAAAAAATAGTAGATTCCATTTTGTTCTTAACTAGGAAAGTTCTCTGCGAGCCCTTCCCTAATTAAGAACAAAGTGCCCTAAAAAACAGGGCACAGGATGCGCACGAACGGGTAAGGAAGTTAGTCGCTAAAAGACAGCCACACCCGTTCGGCGCGGCAAAGTGTGAGTTCCCTGTAGCAGACTGAAAACATGAGGGTATGAGGAACTCACACTTTGTTCTGATATATAATGTAGGGTGTTACAAAGAAAACTCTTTTGACACCCTATATTTTTGCGTGTAAAAAGATTGTTTACTCAATAGGAAAGTTCTCTGCGAGCCCTTTCCTATTGAGCAAAAGGCCCCTAAAAAACAGGGGCAGGATGCACACGAGCGGGTAAGAAAGTTAGTCGCTAAAAGACAGCGACACCCGCTCGGGGCGGCAAAGTGCGAGTTCCTTTTAGAGAACTTAAGCCGCGAGGGTGCGAGGAACTCGCACTTTGTTTAATAATTGAGTTATGGAATACTCAAACTATAAAACATAGAAAAATAGAAAGACATGAGGAATAAGATTATGAAATGGAGAAAAGTATCCTTAGCAACTACAACAGAGGCAGTAGATTTAATCAGCTGCTTATTTGATGAATTAGGATTTGAGGGAATTCAGATAGAAGACCATGTTCCACTAAGTGAAGAAGAAAAGAAAAGTATGTACATTGATATTGTTCCAGATCTTGGTGTGGATGATGGCAAGGCAGTTGTCAGCTCATATGTTGACATGGAACGGAGCGTAGAAGAAATGGAACAAAGCATTCAATCCGGTTTAGATGAACTAGCAATGTTTACAAACTTAGGAGAACGCAAACTTACATTTGATGTGACAGATGATGAGGACTGGATTAATAATTGGAAAGCTTATTTTAAGCCATTTCGTGTAACAGATGATATCGTAATCAAGCCAACATGGGAAACGTTAGAGGAAGTGAAAGAGGGCGATATTGTAGTTGATATCGATCCAGGAACAGCATTTGGTACTGGTTCTCATGAGACAACAAAACTAGTAATTCAAGGAATGGAAGAGTATTTACAGGAAGATACGGAATTATTAGATATTGGCTGTGGAAGTGGTATTCTATCCATTATTGGATTAAAACTTGGCGCGAAACATGCAGTTGGAACAGATATCGATCCAATTGCAGTTGAAGTAGCAAAAGAAAACGCAACGGTAAATCAAATTGAGGAAGGGAAATTCGACGTATACGAAGGAAATTTAATTGATGATGAAGCACTTCAGAAAGAAGTAGGGCTTGGGGCATACGATGTTGTAGTCGCAAATATTTTAGCAGATGTAATCATTCCTTTATCTGCACACGTATCTAAATTTATGAAGAAAGACGGTATTTTCATTTCTTCAGGTATCATCGATATTAAGAAGGACGAAGTGGAGGCTGCTTTACTTGAAAATGGCTTTGAAATTGTTAAGATTACCCGCATGGGTGACTGGTTCTCATTCCAAGCAAAATGTAAGTAACTTCCTATGTCGATTCATTGACATTTTAGAATATCAATGATAAGATAACTGTATTCTTTTGAAAGGCACGGTTGTAAAATGCACTGGTTTTATATAGAAAAAAGTCAAATTAGTGAAGATAAAATTAGAATAACTGGTTCTGATGTAAACCACATCAAAAATGTCTTACGAATGGAAGTTGGAGAACATGTTGTCATCTGTGATCGTGAAGGAAAGGATTACTATTGCGAGATTGCATCCTTGGATAATGAAGAAGTAATAGCGAAAATCAATCAGATAAATGACACGGAATCAGAACTTCCTGCAAAGATTTATCTGTTCCAGGGAATTCCAAAGAAGGATAAAATGGAGCTGATTATACAAAAGGCAGTTGAACTTGGTGTACATGAAGTGATTCCAGTTTCTATGAAACGTTGTGTGGCAAAGATAGAAGAAGGAAAAAAGGAACAAAAGAAATTAGAGCGCTGGCAAGGAATTTCTACTTCCGCTGCAAAGCAGTCTGGAAGGGGGATTATCCCAGAGATTCATTCGGTGATGAGCTTTAAAGAAGCTGTTTCTTATGGAAAAAAACTGGATTATTGCATTGTACCTTATGAATTGGCTGAGAATATGGCTACCACAGTGGAACAGGTAAAAAATGCGTGTAAAGGTAAATCAATTGGAATTTTCATTGGCCCTGAGGGTGGATTTGATGAAAAAGAGATTGAACAGGTACAAGAAGCTGACTTTCATGCAATTACGTTAGGAAAACGAATTTTAAGAACAGAAACGGCAGGGCTTACAATTCTATCTATATTAATGTATGAATTAGAACAGAAACGCGAAAACATGTAACTAACTTGGGCGGAAAAAAGGAGTTTGACAAATGGAAGCGTATTTAGATAATGCTTCGACAACAAGACCTTTGGAAAGTGTTAGGGAAATTATGAAGGAAACATTGGATGTCTGTTATGGCAATCCATCTTCCATGCACAACAAAGGCTTTGAGGCGGAAAAGTATATAAAGAAAGCGAAAGAGATTATTGCATCATCGCTTAAAGCAGAAGAAAAAGAAATCATTTTTACGTCTGGTGGTACAGAATCCAATAATATGGCTCTTATTGGAGGCGCCATTGCTCATAAGAGACAAGGGAAGCACATTATTACAACTAAGATTGAACATGCTTCCGTTCATAATCCACTTATTTTCTTGGAAGAGCAAGGGTATGAAGTGACCTATCTAAGTGTTGATAAAAATGGTTATGTGGACCTTGATGAATTGAAACAAGCAATTCGAGAAGATACGATTTTAGTTTCTATCATGTATGTGAATAATGAAATCGGTACATGTGAAAAAATTGCCGAAATCAGTAAAATAGTGAAAGAACAAAACAGTAAAGCCTTATTCCATGTGGATGCAATTCAAGCATATGGTAAATATAAAATTTATCCGAAAAAGCTAGGAATTGATTTGTTATCCATTAGTGGCCATAAATTGCATGGACCGAAAGGAGTCGGTGTACTGTATATTCGTGATAAAGTGAAAGTTCAGCCAATTATTCATGGAGGCGGTCAACAGAACAATATGCGTTCTGGAACAGAAAATGTGCCAGGAATCGCCGGGTTAGGGGTTGCCGCACAGGAAATATACAAAGACCATTCGGATAAGGTCGAACATCTTTATCAACTGAAAGAACATTTTATAGAAGAAGTAAAGAAAATTGATGGTGTAACCGTAAACGGAGTTAGTGGTATCTCTATTAGAGAAACGGCCCCACACGTTGTGAGTGTGAGTTTTTTGGGAATACGTGCAGAGGTGCTTCTCCATGCATTAGAAGAAAGAGGCATCTATGTATCCAGTGGTTCTGCCTGTGCATCGAATCATCCACAGTTAAGTGGTACATTACAGGCAATCGGAGTGAAAAAAGAACTATTGGATTCCACGATTCGCTTTAGCTTTTCGGTGACAACAACAATGGAAGAGATAGATTATGCACTTAATGTTTTGAACGAACTGCTTCCGGTACTTCGTAAATTTACAAGACATTAATCACTAACGTATCATAGCAAGAAAAGGGAAAGGAAATACAAGTATGTTTCAAGCATTTTTAATTAAATACGCAGAAATCGGAATAAAAGGTAAAAACCGCTTTATTTTCGAAAATGCTTTAAAAGACCAAATTGCTTTTGCATTAAAAGAAGTAGAGGGAAGTTTTCAAGTAATCAAAGATCAGGGTAGAATCTATGTAGAAGCAGAAGGTGGATTTGATTACGACGATGCAGTAGAAGCTATGTCAAGGGTATTTGGTATTTCGCAGATTTGCCCAGTAGTCCTCGTAGAAGATACTGAGTGGGAAGGGATAAAACAGGCCGTAAAAGCATATGTAGAGAATGTGTATGGCAAGGAAGAACTTACATTCAAGATGGAAGCAAAGCGTGCTGATAAAAATTATCCAAAAAATTCTCCACAGATTTGTGTAGAAATGGGAGAATATCTACTTAATGAGTTCCCTAATTTAAAAGTAGATGTACACAATCCACAGGTAAGAATTCACGTAGAAATCAGAAACCGTGTTTACATCTATTCGAAAACAATACCAGGACCAGGTGGTATGCCAGTTGGTACAAATGGAAGAGCAATGCTTCTTCTTTCAGGAGGAATTGACAGTCCAGTAGCAGGTTATATGATTGCAAAACGTGGCGTTAAGCTGTCTGCCACATATTTCCATGCACCACCTTACACAAGCGAGCGTGCAAAACAAAAAGTTGTGGATTTAGCAAAGATTGTTTCAAAATACTCAGGTCCAATTGAATTGAATATCGTAAACTTTACTGATATTCAGTTATATATATATGAAAAATGTCCTCATGAAGAATTAACAATTATCATGAGACGTTATATGATGAAAATTGCAGAAGAATTAGCATCACAAGATGGTTCTTTAGGTCTAATTACAGGCGAAAGTATCGGACAGGTTGCCAGCCAGACAATGCAGAGTCTTGCAGCAACAAACGAAGTATGTACAATGCCAGTATATCGTCCATTAATTGGTTTTGATAAACAGGAAATTGTAGACGTTTCTGAAAAAATCGGAACTTACGAAACATCTATTCAGCCATTCGAAGACTGTTGTACGATTTTCGTTGCAAAACATCCTGTAACAAAACCAAACTTAAATATTATTAAGCGTTCCGAACGTAACTTAGAAGAAAAAATTGATGAGCTTGTAAAAACAGCATTAGATACAGTAGAAAAAATTCAGGTTCAGTAAATAGAATGGTCTCATATACGGAGACTTAAGTATACCTCAACGTTTCTATGAAACACAAAATAGAAGCGTTGAGGTATAAAAAAATACACTAGTTTCGACAGAATAAATGACATAAAAAAAGAGGATACACCGTATCCTCCCCATACAAGCAAGTTGCTTCGCTGGATAATCAAATTATTCAACAATGTAAGGTGCAAGTACGTCAAGAATTTTTTGAACATCTTCTTCCGCATGAATATTTAAGTCAATAGGTTTAGATAAGTCTAAGCTGAAAATTCCCATGATGGACTTTGCATCGATAACATATCTTCCTGAAACAAGGTCGAAATCAGATTGGAATTTTGTAATGTCATTAACAAAAGTTTTTACCTTATCGATAGAATTTAATGAAATCTTTACTGTCTTCATATGAAGTCCTCCTTTTTAATTTCTATGATTATATAGTACATTTAGGAAATATAAAAGTCAATATACAATGTTGATAAAAATGAGAAATCATGCTGTTTTTGAGACTAGCATAATGGAAATCTGATAGTGTTGTAAAACAAGTGTAAACGAATCGTAAATGAGTAGAAAGGTATAGTTAGAATGAGCAGAAATAAAGGAAAAGTAGCATTTTTAACACTAGGCTGCAAGGTAAATTCCTATGAAACAAATGCAATGGAAACATTGTTTCAAAAGAGCGGTTATGAACTGGTAAGCTTCTCTGAAGAAGCAGATATTTATATTGTCAACACCTGTACGGTTACCAATATGGCAGATCGTAAATCTAGGCAAATGCTTCATAAAGCAAAAAAGAAAAATCCAAACGCAATCGTTGTTGCGGCAGGCTGTTATGTTCAGGCAGCAGGAGAAGCTGTGAAAGAGGATATTGCAGTGGATTTAATTATTGGAAATAATAAAAAGGGAAATGTTGTAGAAGCAGTAGAAGAATATATGGCTTCTAATGGAATAGAAGTACTTAATAATTTTACAGCCCAGATTCACAGAGAACGCGATTATGAAAGATTGGAAATTGATACATCTGGAGAAACAACTCGTGCTGCAATTAAGATACAGGATGGCTGTAATCAGTTCTGTTCTTACTGCATTATTCCATTTGCGAGGGGAAGGGTTAGAAGCCGTGAAGTTTCCGACGTATTAGGCGAAGTGGGAAGATTAGCCGAGAGCGGCTGTCAGGAAGTTGTTTTGACGGGAATCCATCTTTCTTCTTATGGAGTTGACTTAGAACCTTGGTGTGGAGCTGAAAAGAAACATGATTTTATTTCATTAGAAGGAAAGCCATTGCTTCATTTGATGAGCGAAATTAGTAAAATTGACGGAGTAAAAAGAATTCGTCTCGGTTCACTGGAACCACGAATTATTACAGAAAACTTTGTTTCACAGCTTGCAAAATTAGATAAAGTGTGTCCACATTTTCATTTATCTTTACAGAGTGGCTGCGATGAAACACTTCTTCGTATGAATCGTCGTTATACGACAAAAGAATTTGAAGAGAATGTTGGAATTATCAGAAAATATTATGAAGCTCCTGCTATTACAACGGACATTATTGTTGGATTCCCAGGAGAGACAGAAGAGGAGTTTGCAATTACAAAGGAATTTTTAAGAAGAATTCATTTTTCACAGATGCATGTATTTAAATATTCTGTTCGTAAAGGGACGAAAGCAGAAGTTATGCCAAATCAAGTTTCTGAACACGTAAAATCACAGCGAAGCGAGCAAGTCATTGCCTTAGAAAAACAAATGAGAAAAGAATATGAAGAAAAGATGCAGAATAAAATGCAGACGGTTTTATTTGAAGAAGAAACTGAATTGGAAGGCGAAAAGTATTTCGTTGGGCATAATGAAAGATATGTAAAATTTGCCATTAAATCAAGTGGTGAGGACTTGACAAATCAGATAAAACAAGTGACTTCAGCTAGCGAAACAATCGAAGGAATCATTATTTGCCAGTGACTTATGAAAAAAATGGAGTTTTATGTTTAAAAGAATAAAAGATGTAAAAAATCTTAAGGCACCCATCGTCGCTTAGAAAAAGGGTTGCTATTTTATTTCTTTTATATTAATATATAAGTAATGGCGTGATCGGAAGATATAAAAAGGAACATTAGTAAGGAAGTGACTAAATGGAGGAATTTAACAATACACAGTATTTTAGAATACCCAAAGAACCAGAGATACAGGTTAGCGAAATGATT
>DBKX01000064.1:6784-6963 GCA_002297865.1 Lachnoclostridium sp. UBA739 | reverse complement strand
CGATTGCCAGAGTTTATGAGGCTTTGGTAGAGAAAGGATATAATCCAGTAAGTCAGATAATCGGTTATATCATGTCTGGTGATCCTACGTATATTACTAGTCATAAGGGGGCTAGAAGCCTTATTATGAAGGTAGACCGTGACGAGATATTAGAAGAACTTTTGACAAATTATATAGAT
>DBKX01000064.1:4264-6750 GCA_002297865.1 Lachnoclostridium sp. UBA739 | reverse complement strand
GGGACTAGATTTTGGCTCAGTTACTTGCGGGGTTGCAATCAGTGATGCACTGCACATAACTGCCCAAGGAATCGAAGTGATAACAAGAAAACACGAGAATAAACTACGTCAGACACTGGCAAGAATTGAAGAACTGGTTAAAGAATATGAAGTAGAACGAATTGTTTTAGGGTATCCTAAGAATATGAACAATTCAATTGGCGATCGAGCAGAAAAGTCTGAAGCGTTTCGTGAGAAATTAGTGAATCGACTTGGAATAGAAGTTGTATTATGGGATGAACGGCTTACGACAGTATCTGCACATCAGGCTATGATTGAAGGAAATGTAAGACGAGAGGACCGAGCAAAGGTAGTAGACAAAGTTGCTGCAGTATTTATTCTGCAAGGCTATTTAGATTGGTTAAGCGTACAAAAGTGCGAAAGTTAAGGAGACTGACATGGAAAAAAATGAAAAGTTGATTTTTACTTCAGAAGATGGAGAAGAAATTGAATTTTATGTTTTAGAAGAGACAAAAATAAATGGAAAGAATTTTTTATTAGTAGCAGATGATAACGAAGGGGAAGAAGCCAATGCATTGATTTTAGTAGACGTTTCAGAACCAGAAGCTACAGAAGCTATCTATGAAGTGGTAGAAGACGAAGAACAGCTGACTGCTCTTTCAAAAGTTTTTACTGAACTTATGGATGATTTAGATATCGAATTGGAATAAAAAAATAAGATTATGCCATTATAAAAATATATAAAATTAAGAGTAATATGGACTTAGTGTAAGAAAGATTAGTTCGAATTTTATTGCGAAAAGGTGAGAAGATGCCTAACAAACAAGATTATTTTAAGAATTTACTAAAAGCAAATGGATTGAAGGTAACGAATCAAAGAATTGCCATTTTGGAAGTACTGGAAAACAGACCAGGGGAACATTTAACGGCTGAAGAAATATATGGTTTTGTGAAAGAAAAATATCCTGAGATAGGTTTGGCAACTGTTTATCGTACAATTCAGATGCTTTCTGAACTTGAGGTAATAGATAAATTAAATCTTGATGACGGTTTTGTCCGTTATGAAATTGGTAACCGTGAAAAGGAAGGATGTCACCATCATCATCATTTAATTTGTTTGAAGTGCCACTCAGTATTAACATTTGAAGATGATTTACTAGAAGTATTGGAAGAGCGTATTCAAAAATCACTTGGATTTAAAGTAATCGATCATGAAGTGAAATTGTATGGATATTGTAAAAAGTGCAGCGAGAATAACAGCTGCGAATCCGATAAATAATCCAAAAATAATAGAAAAGTGAATAAAATGAAAACTGATTTTTCTTTATTGCAAAAGCAGGCTAAAGGAAATGTCGCCTTTGTTGCACTCGGTACATAATTCTTATGGAGGTGCTATTTTGAAATTAAAAGAATTATCAGATAAAGGAGTAAAAATTATTCCTTTAGGCGGATTGGAACAAATCGGTATGAATATTACGGCGTTTGAATTTGAAGATTCCATCATCGTAGTAGACTGTGGTTTATCGTTCCCAGAAGATGAGATGTTAGGTATTGATTTAGTTATACCGGATGTCACATATTTAAAAGAAAACATCAAAAAAGTGAAAGGATTTGTCATCACGCATGGTCATGAGGATCACATTGGAAGTATTCCTTATGTATTAAAAGATGTTAATGTTCCAATTTATGCTACAAAACTTACAATGGGTATCATTGAGAATAAGCTCAAAGAGCATAACTTAATGAAAACTACCAAGAGAAAAGTTATAAAATATGGACAATCTATCAATCTTGGATGTTTCCGTATTGAATTCATTCGTACAAATCATAGTATTGCAGATGCTGCAGCATTAGCAATTTATACACCTGCAGGAATTATCGTTCACACAGGAGACTTTAAAGTTGATTATTCTCCAGTATTTGGAGAAACAATAGATTTACAGCGTTTTGGTGAAATTGGGAAAAAAGGTGTTTTAGCATTGTTATGTGACAGTACCAACGTTTTAAAACCTGGTTACACAATGTCAGAAAGAACAGTAGGAAAAACATTTGATAATATATTTGCAGAAAATACAAAGAACAGAATTATCGTTGCAACATTTGCTTCTAATGTGGACCGTGTACAGCAGATTGTGAATTCTGCAGATAAATACGGACGTAAAGTTGTAATTGAAGGAAGAAGCATGGTCAACATAATCTCAACGGCTTCGGAACTTGGGTATATTACAATGCCAGATAATATCCTAATTGATATTGAACAGATGAAAAACTATACAGACGATCAGATTGTATTAATTACAACCGGAAGTCAGGGAGAAGCAATGGCCGCCTTATCTAGAATGGCAGCATCCATTCATCGTAAGGTTACCATTAAGCCAGGAGATACTGTAATTTTCAGTTCAACACCAATTCCAGGTAATGAAAAATCTGTTTCCAAAGTAATTAATGAACTATCCATGAAAGGTGCAAAAGTTATTTTCCAGGAT
>DBKX01000064.1:0-4192 GCA_002297865.1 Lachnoclostridium sp. UBA739 | reverse complement strand
AATATGCAGTACCTGTTCATGGTGAATATAGACATTTAATTGCACATGCTGAACTAGCAGAAGGCATGGGAATTCCAAAGGAAAATATCTTCATTATTTCTTCCGGTGATGTGTTAGAATTATCACACGAAAAAGGTGAAGTAATTGATCATGTTCCAGCATCTGGCGTATTAGTTGATGGTTTAGGTGTTGGCGACGTAGGTAATATCGTATTACGCGACAGACAGCATTTATCAGAAAATGGTCTGATTATTATTGTAGTAACACTAGAAAAATACAGTAATCAGGTATTAGCAGGGCCAGATATCGTATCCAGAGGATTTGTTTATGTAAGAGAATCTGAAAATCTGATGGATGAAGCAAGAGATGTAGTGAATGATGCACTTGAAAAATGTTTAAGCCATAATGTAACAGATTGGGGAAGAATCAAAAATGAAATTAGAGATTCTCTAAGTGATTATTTATGGAAGAAAACAAAGAGAGATCCTATGATCCTTCCAATCATTATGGAAGTATAAAATCAAGGGAGTATACAAGTATGAAAAAGGTTGTTGAGACGACAAATGATTTGATTCAGGTAATCAAAGAAAGTAATGAATACAAGAAATATCATGAATTATATGCAGAAATCATGAAGAACCCAGAGCTTCTTTTCAGAGTAAATGAATATCGAAAGCGTCGTTTTGAAATTCACCTCTCCAATGTTCAGAATTATAGTAACATGCATGAAGAGCTATGCAAAGAGTTTAATGATATTCATAGTAACGAGTTAACACTAGAATTTTTAATTGCAGAAAAACATTTTAGTAATATGATGAAGCAAGTAAACCATGCCATTCTAGATAGTGTGAATATGGATATTGGTTTTTTGGGGGAATAGACATATGACAGCGAAATCAGCAAAAGAGAAAAGAGGGTCTAGCGGAGTAAAATTAGCACTTCATATTGTATTGACACTTTTACTTTATACAGTCATTATTTTAGGTACTATTTATTTGACAAAGGGAGCGTATGCTTTTTCCTATCAGATTTTCGGAAATGATACAGTAGCTGATGCCCCTGGCACAGATGTAATGGTGACAATAAGACAAGGTGATACGACGCAGGAAATTGCAGAACTTTTGGAATATAAGAATGTCATTAAAAGCAAAACTGCATTCTTTATTCGAGCAAAGCTTATGGTAAATAATTCTGACCCCATCTTACCTGGTGTTTATAAGCTGAATACGTCCATGAATTATGGTAATATAATTAGAACGATAACAGATCCAGGCGCAAGCTTTGGTGAAAATAGCGAGAAAGATTAACTAAGATGCGGGTATTTATTAGGTGACTAATAGATACTCGCGTTTTCAACGTTTTCAAATAAAAAGAAACAGGAGCCAAGACATGATTACGAATGAACGAATTGCAACGTATATAGACTCGTTGGATAAAGAATTACCTGAGTTTTTACGTCAGCTTGAGAAAAAAGCATTAAGTGAATATGTGCCTATCATCAAAAAGCCCACTCAGAGTCTGTTGCGTTTTCTAATACAAAATAATAAGCCTGGCCAAATACTTGAAGTTGGTACAGCGGTTGGATTTTCTTCTATTTTTATGAGTCAGTTTATAGGGGATAATGCCCATATTACAACCATAGAAAAAATGGAAAAACGTATCATAGAGGCAAAAGAAAATCGAAAAAAAGCCGGTAAAGAAGAGCAGATTACAATTTTAGAGGGGGATGCTTCTGTTATTCTTAAGGAACTCAAAGAGAAGAAAAATATCTATGATATGATTTTTATGGATGCTGCCAAAGGACAGTATTTAAATTTTCTTCCAGATATTTTCGATTTACTAACGCCTGGAGGGCTGTTAATATCAGATAATGTATTGCAAGATGGAGATATTATTGAATCCCGTTATGCGGTAACAAGAAGAAATCGAACCATACATTGTCGTATGCGAGAGTACTTATATGAATTGACACACTCAGAGTCATTTGAAACGGTAGTGCTGCCAATTGGGGATGGAGTTATGTTAAGTACAAAATTAGTAAAATAGATTGAGAGGACAAGTATATGTCATTAAGAGAAAAACCTGAATTATTAATACCAGCAGGCAGTTTAGAGGTATTAAAAGTTGCAGTGCAATATGGAGCAGATGCCGTTTATATCGGAGGAGAAATCTTTAGCTTACGTGCAAATGCAAAAAACTTTACAAAGGAAAAGATGCAGGAGGGAATTGCGTATGCTCATGAGCATGGAGTAAAAGTATATGTGACAGCGAATATTACTGGACACAATAGTGATCTTTTGGCAGCAAGAGATTATTTTGCTGAGCTGAAAGAAGTGAGGCCAGATGCCATCATTGTTTCAGATCCTGGTATGTTCGAAATAGCCAAGGAAGTTTGTCCTGAAATTGAACGTCATATTAGTACACAGGCGAATAATACAAACTATGCAACGTTTAATTTCTGGAAAGCACAAGGGGCTAGTCGTGTTGTTACAGCTAGAGAGTTAAGCATGAAAGAAATTAAAGAGATTCGTGCAAATATTCCAGATGATTTGGAGATTGAGACATTTGTACATGGTGCTATGTGCATGAGTTACTCAGGACGCTGTTTATTAAGTAATTATTTTACAGGCAGAGATGCTAACATGGGGGCATGTACACATCCATGCCGCTGGAAATATCATATTGTAGAAGAAACAAGACCAGGTGAATATATGCCAGTCTTTGAAAATGATAGAGGAACTTATATTTTTAATTCCAAAGATTTATGTATGATCGAGCATATTCCAGATATTATTGATGCTGGTATTGACAGCTTAAAGATCGAGGGAAGAATGAAAACTGCTTTATATGTAGCAGTTGTTGCTAGAACGTATCGTGAAGCAATTGACGATTATTACAAAGATCCAGCTTTATACGAAAGTAAGATACCACACTACAAGGAAGAAATTGCAAAGTGTACGTATCGTAAATTCACAACGGGATTCTTCTATGGTAAAACAACAGAAGAATCACAGGTTTACGATAATAATACCTATACAAAAGGTTACATTTATCTGGGCCTAATTGAAGATAAAAATGCAGAAGGCCTATATGGGTTAGAACAGAAAAATAAATTCTCTGTAGGAGATATCATTGAAGTAATGAAGCCAAATCATGAAAACATTGAAGTGGTTGTAAAACGTATCATGGATGAAGAAGGAAATGACATGGAGAGCTGTCCACATCCAAAACAGAAAATCTATGTTGATCTTGGTATCGCATTAGAATCCTTTGATATCTTAAGAAAAAAAGAAGAGCAGTAAAAACTTTTAGTTTTTTTTTGAGTGGAAATGCACTAATTCGCCTCATTGTTCATAAAATAGAATTAAACTGGTTAACGATGAGGTGCTTAACTATTGAAATCATTTCCAATTCCACTAAGCACCAAAGAGGAGCAGCTTTATATTCGTTTGTGTAAGGACGGAGACAGGGAGGCGCGAGAGATTCTAATTGAACGGAATCTGCGGCTTGTTGCTCACATTGTAAAGAAATATAACACGAATGAAAGAGAAATTGATGATCTCATTTCGATTGGAACGATCGGTCTGATTAAAGCAATTGATACCTTTGATGCCGAGAAGGGAATTCGTTTAGCGACATATGCTTCACGCTGCATCGAAAACGAATTACTGATGATGCTTCGAAATGGAAAGAAACAGTCTAAGGACGTCTATCTGTACGAACCAATTGGTGCTGATAAGGAAGGAAATGAGATTAACCTGCTTGATATCATCGAATCAGTGGATGAAGATGTGGTAGAAACCATGGAGCTTTCTGAGAACGTAAAGAAACTGTATCAGTATTTGGATGATATTCTTAATACAAGAGAGAAGCAGATTATCATAATGCGGTATGGTTTATATGGTGAGCAGGAAGTAACGCAGCGGGAAATAGCCGACATGTTAGGCATTAGCCGCAGTTATGTGAGCCGTATTGAGAAAAAGGCTTTGAAAAAGCTAAGAAATCGATATGAAAGTGAATATTAGAAATTGATATGGTTGCGTAAAACCATATATGAAATAAGAAAGTGCCGACGAGCGATTTGCAAGACGGCACTTTTTATTGTTAGGGCATGGCCCTGTTTCTCATTGTGGAGTTTTTCCCAACGGAAAAATGTAACTTTGAGAAACAAATAAACCACCTGCTATGCGGG
>DBKX01000069.1 GCA_002297865.1 Lachnoclostridium sp. UBA739 | reverse complement strand
GTAAAACTTATACCAGTAAAAGATAAATCCTATACACTCCAAGTAAGTATTGCAAATTATACTGACACTCTTGACTATTATTTGAATAGTGAGACGGAACGACAGTCTGTCCCCAAAATATTATTTGGTACAGACTATGTATTTTTTCTTATAGGTTCTTCAAGCTACAGGTATGTAACATTGTCGTATTTAGATAAATGCTTAAATAAAATCGTAACACATAAATATACAACAAGTAGAGATGTCTCGTCGGATATAGATGGAGCTGTTTTTTCAAAAGATGGATACTATTATTGGTATGATTTAAAAGAACACGAACTTCGCTGTATGCGTTCTAATTCAAACTTGAACTCATTTAATGAAGCAACTATCTTTAGTGGTGATAGCATTTTAATAGTAGTAGGACATGAGATGAAAAAATGTACAAAACAGAATTTTACGATTAAAGGTAATTTGTTGACTCCTGTCGTTATAAAATAACAATCAAATAGAGAACAACGTATGAAAAGATATTGCATTTTATTGTTGATTACGCTTCTGTGTTTTTGCAGTTGCAATCAAAAAATACAGCAGGCAGAAACTATAGAACATGATAGCATAACAGAGTTCTTCAAGAAGTTTTATGTTGGCTGCAATGATTATTATGTCCAAAAAGCAAATGCCAACCAAGAGGCAACGAGCAAGTCCTACTATCAATATCTTAATGACAAATTTATCTCGTTCCTCAAAGATTTCTGTTGTGATGACATTATTGCACAATCTTATCACACAGATTTAGACATATATGGGCAAAGTGAGATAGATACTCTTAATGACAGTATTTTTGATTCTTTGTATGTGGAGAAGGTAAAAGGTGAAAAAGATGTCTATACAGTGCATCTTCAAATAGCCCCCCTACACATACAAAGATTATATACGCTTACCAAACAGAATGGAAAAATGAAAATCTATGCTATTGGCAAACGTAAACACCCGATGGCATTTCACAATGATACATTTCGAATAGAAAGGTGTCCTCAGAACTGCAAAGGTTTTTATCAATGGCATGGGGTTGCCGTCTCCAATTATTATATGGTTGCTGATAGCTTGATACTCAGTAAAGACTATAGGGTAGCTGTTTTGACGCCATATTTTGAAAGAGAAGCAGAGAAGCAAGATGAGTTTGTATATTCCGATCGTCTTTTGCTCATTGAATATAAAAATCAGAAGTTGGTCTATGACAATGTAATTAGTGATGAAGACTATGTTGGAGGGTGGTCACCGTATGAGATGTTGGTGAAGCCTTCAAAAGATACGAGTGATTTTCTTGGGCTTTGCGACTTCATTCTTACATATTGTGCAGGTAATGGCTACAAGGTCTATTACTCAATAGGCATTAAAATGATAGGAGACAGACCATACGTTACAGGCATCAAGTGGGAAGAGCATGATTCGGGACTTCTTTTCCACAAGCAAACTATGCAAGTATATGATGGCAAGGAAATGCCTCTATCTACATATAGTAGGTGGATGCCTTGGGAGCTACAGCAAGAATAGATTTCTCGAATCAAGCAATAATACTAATTCTTAACATTTAAAGATATATGAAAGTATTATCAGCAATACTATTATTGATATTAACAACAGTGTTTTTTCAGAAGACACAAATAAGCAGTAATAATGAATTACGGTTTAAAAAGTGGCTTGTAGACACCTTGCCACAAGTAACTGATAGTTTTGAAATACAAGATGATAGCTTGACGTTTATCACTAAGGAGCATCATTTTTATGAAATCAGAAATGGACGGGCTGAAGAAGCTATGGCTACGGTTATTACCTCCTTGTTGAAGGAATATTCAGAGCCACCATTTAGAGACTATGATTTGGAAGTGGTCAAAGAGACACATTTTACTTCTTTAGAACTTCCTACACTCATTTATGATGTATGGAGCGAATACCCTTTGATAAAAGTTACCCATAAGGATATATCTATTTCTTACGAGGAAGTGAGGGGACGAATAAATAGGGCAAGCTTCATAAACCATTCAACAAATGACACGACATTTGTACAGTGGCTTAATGACAAAGGCAAAATCAAGAAGCAAGTGTTGGACTTAAAATAGATTTGCACCAGGATTTTATTAGAACATATTTGTTAAGCAATAATTTGATAAAAATGGAAAGTAAATATATGATTATATTTGTTTTGTCTTGTTTGCTTGCAGCTTGTGCAGGTAAGCAAACTAAACATAATGAAATGCAGAACACCCGACATATTGATACTATATGGGCTAAATATTGTGATGGGCTTCATAATGAGCCGCATTTCTTAAAGCAAGATGCTTCATATCAAGATGGGAAGAAGGTCTTGAATAAAGGTCAAAAAGCGATAGGTTTAACATCAGATATAGTTAAGGAAACGGATAGATTGATTATGGCATGGCTTGAAAGAAATGATAAGCTGTCAAGTACAAATAGCCGTGTCTTGAATAACTATTTTAAGCAATATTTATGCTATAAGGAGAAAGGACAAGTTTTTGTTTTTGTAAACCTTTATGCTTACAGAACTACGACATATGCCAATGAAGAAAATGTAACTCATACTTTTGCAGAGAATCCAAATACTACAGTGATAAATCCGAAGAAAGGTACTGACACTAATTATATGATTCTTTTAGTAAATCTTACACAAAAGACGGCGTTGATGCCATTTTAGCACAATCGGTTACGTATAACTTATGGGTACTTTGATGCCCAATTAAAAATAGAAAATATGTACTACCAAATAACATTTACATTAGACAAGAAAATTAGAGGCAGATACGAAATGCCTCATACGGTAAAATTATGTTCCAAAGATTTTCTAAATTATATTGCGGAAAAGAACCGCAATATCTCTATGTATTTTGACAATAAGAATGATTTGTATGAGAATATGCCAAATGGGATTATTGGACATATTTTAAAAAGAAAGAATTTTGTAGATATTATGGATTTTACTCCAGCATGTTTAAGTCTCAAAGCTGTTATTAGTGAAAAAGTGAAAAGTATTTTTGAAAATTTACAGATTAATAAAACAGAATATTTCTTGAAAGAGATAACAATAGCTGGCTTTGAAAATAAATTCTATCTATTATTTGTGCCTATAATTAGAGATTCAGAATTTGTATATCCAAAGTGTGAGTTTGTAAATATGTTTGCTGATAGTGATAAGAAAATTTTTAAAAACAGACAGGAATATTACAATGATAAAGAAATCTATTTTTTGCAAAAGGTTACATTAAGTT
>DBKX01000338.1:8040-13891 GCA_002297865.1 Lachnoclostridium sp. UBA739 | reverse complement strand
AAAAGCAGTTCCAGTACGTGATATTAAATTATTGGCAATTAATTCACTAGGTATGCCAAGCAGTGACTTTGTGGAAAGCATTCATGATGCAGGTGCTGACATTAATTGCACAAACTTTAGATTTAGCAAACCTGGAAAGGATGCTGCTTTAAATGATTTATCAATTGTGTGGCTATCTATGTGTAAAGAACAGTCAGAGGAAAAGAAAGAAGAGGAATCAGCAACTAAGAATACCTATATTTTATCTGCAATTCGCTTCTCGGAGATCAACCATAAAATTATGTTAAGTACACCATTAGAAATTGCAAGAATGAAAACAGGGGAAACGATTGATGAATTCTCATCCTATAGCGATCAGGATACCATTCAGACTGTATTACAAAGTACAGATTACACCATTGATCCAAAAGATCCGAAAACGTATGAAGTTGATACAGTTAAAGTGTTAGATGAAACTGACGGCAAGGAAAAGACACAAAATATTTATACACCAGTTGGAAAGGCCAGTATGTATACCGTAACAAGTAAATTCAAGTTGTGTGCACTAGAAACACAAGAAGTATACGCAGACAGAAGCAACGTTGTTATGGGATTCTCTACGCCAATCGGATTTACGGTAAAAAATACAGGTATTCGTCCGATTGATAAAATTACATTGACATTGGACGGCAATCCTATCGAAATTGATGCTAAATTACTTCCAGGAGAATGCCAGACAATATCTGAATACTATAAGGTACCAGCTGACACTATTAAAGACGTAACCTATTCCATTACAGCACATAGTGGTGAAATTGCATCCAAAGCAGATGATTGCAGTGGGGTGGTTAAGTTAAACTTGCCAGATGTAGCAGTACGTAATGTAGAGCTTACAAAAGAAGATGATAGGGAGCGTACCGTTCAGGTATCTCTTAGCAATGAAAGTCGAGTACCATTAAAAAAAGGTGGAAAGCAAATTGTTGTTGGCCTGTATGACAGGAATCCAGAAATAAGTTCAAAAGAACTAGAACCAATTGATACGATTACCATTAAGGAGAATGATGATCTGGCTTTAGTAGATGCACATGCCTATAATTGTCAGTTTAAGTTATCAAAAGAGAAACTGGAACAATTGATTCAAAATCATTACTCTAAGAAAGAGTTAGAAAAGAGTAATCATGAAATTCCAGACAAGGGACTTGAATTGTTCGTGAAAGCATGGATATTAGATGAGTCGGGAGAAATACTGGAGGAAGATTACACTGGCGACAATAGTGGATGGGTTCAGATTGAAAGTCTGACGAAGAAATACCAGAGTGATTATTCTATCAGTTCTCATGTTGAAAAAGCAGAGAATTCTGTTGATGCTGTTGTTTCCATTAGGAATAACTCTTATGCCGAGTCACTAACAGGAAATGCAGTTGCAGTTTTATGTGACAGTAAGGGTAAGGTGATGAGTAAGGCAAAACAGACTTATAATCCAGAAGAAGGAGAATATGGGGTTGTCTGCGTGAAGGAAGAAGAAAATAAGGATATTACAATTCCATTTACAGAGAAAGATTTACTAGATGGATATAAGTTAGAAGATGCTGTTACGATTAAAGCAAGTTTCGGGACCATCGATCTAAATGACCAGTCAGTACAATTAGAACAATTTAGTGTCAAGGGACAACAAGTCGCATGTGATTTATTTGAGACAAGTAACAGTAAACCAGTTGTAACGAAACAGAATAAGGATATTATGATACATGGTGAGTCCGTTAAAGAAAAAGTGGAAGTACACACGAAGTATTATAGTATTTCAAAGAAGCTTAATGATAGGCAACGTAAGACCTTTGTATCCACTGTTGCAAAAAACCCTGGAGACAAATTGGAGATTAGAGTAAATGGTAAGCTCGTTGCAAAGGGAATCGGGGCACAAATTATAGATGCTAATTTGAGAAACGATTATAATACCATTCAAGCAACTGTTGAGGGCACTCCAATGAAACAAATGGATGTGGTACGTAAAGTTGTAACAAAACAAAAGAATGGAAATCAATGGACTAAGAAAGTGAAAGAACGCTATATGCTTAATCAGGATGGTAAGCCTGTAGATGCAGAAGGTGAAGAAATTGATTTAGAAGCCAAAGACGTAGTAAGTTATGAAGAAGTGTATGTAGTAAACCAAAGCATATACAAGGCAGATTTATCTCTTGCAGGTAATGCAGAAGAAAAAGTTCAGAAGAAAGAACCAAGCAATCAGGTTTTACTTTTGAAATCCAAAATGATAGCCAATAAAAAGGGAAAAGTGGATGTTTGCCGTTTAACATGGAATGCAATTGAAAATGCAGATGGCTATTTGGTATATGGTGCAAAATGCGATACACTTCAAAAGTCCTATGCATTCAAGAGATTGGCAAAGATAAAAGGAAATAAAAAGTTAACGTTTACTCAGAAGTCCTTAAAAGCAAACCAGGGCTATAAGTATTTGGTAAAGGCATATAGAATGAAGGGTGGAAAGCAGGAAATTATTGCACGTTCTTATGTGGTACGAACGTTTGCGTTCCAGAAAGATTCCAAATATGGTAATCCAACGAACATAAAGATAGCGAAAACCACCTTTACAACGAAAAAAGGTAAATTTGTTAAACTGGAACCAAGGGTAATCTGGCCAAAGGGAAAGAAAAAGAAAAAATATGGACCAGAGATACGTTATATTTCATCAGATCCAAGTATTGCAACTGTAACAAGCAGTGGTAAAGTAAAAGGAAGAAAGAAAGGAAGCTGTTATATTTACATGATTGCACAGATTGGAGTCTGGAAGAAAGTTAAGGTTTGGGTAAAACAATAGAGTGATTATCATGCCAAACATTAAGCCAATATCTGAGCTGAGAAATTAATCAGAAGTATTGTAGAAAGCAGATGCGAAAGATTTGCTTGGCTTATAGAAAATACCCGCCTGTATTTTATAGTTTGTCTAAAATGCAGGCGGGTATAGATAGGTAATTAAATTACCCAGAGAGAATTATATCTTATTTCCTATATCATATGCCTGTCGCAAATAGTCCGTATTTGCAACATCTGCCGGAGTGTTCATACCATATGCCATAAGATAGCCAGCATCAGTATTTCCTTCTCCACGGAAGCAGGATATATACTGATGATAGGAATCAAACATTGTCTGCATATATTTTTCTTCTGGTGCAGCCCCTGATGATATTAAGAAAAACTTTTTGTTACTCAACAAAGATTCAACAGCAAAGGTTCTATCCAAAACACGTTTCATCATAGATGTCCAAGTATAAAAGTAAACTGGAGAAGCAAAAACAATAACATCTGCTTCCAGCATTCTGCTATAAATCTCTGTCATATCATCTTGCTGTACACACTTTCCATTATTTTTCTGACAAGCCCCACATCCAATACAATCTTTAATCCCCTTTTCTTTTAACTCAATTTTAGAAACACTATGTCCCGCGTCTTGTGCTCCATTGGAAAATTGTTCTGCTAATTGTCCAGTTACTCCGTTTGTTCTTGCACTTCCATGTAAAATCAGTATTTTCATATTCTCATTCCTTTCAGTTTGTAACGCCAAATTTTTTACACTAATGTTTTTCCTTTCCATGCTCCGTGTTTATATCGGAATAATGCGAATACAGCAGTCACTGCCCATGTCAAGCCTGTGGTCAGCCATATTCCCCACATTCCAATAAAAGGAATTGCTGTCAGACTGACTGCAAAAACAACTCTTGCAATAACTTCAACCACTCCGTTTATCAAGGCATACATCGAATCTCCTGCACCATTTAACATATAACGCAGAATCTGTACTCCTCCAAGTGCCAACAAAAACAGACTTGTAATCCGAATACCAGTTGTAGCAATTGAAATGATATCGGCATTCGTAACAAAAATACTCATGATCGGATGTCCAAACAGCCAGAACAGGATCAGTAAGACCACAGATACAACTGCACTGATCTTCAAAGCTGCGATGACTCCAAGAGATATTCTTTCCTGTTTTCCAGCTCCCATATTTTGCCCAGTATAAGTCACAATTGCAGCTCCCAAAGCGGCAAATATCTGCTGTACCAATAACTCAATCTGTGTTGTTGCCGTAAAAGCACCAATCACGGATTCTCCAAACCCATTTACAATACGCTGTAAAATAATGCTAGACACGTAAATCAAAGCATATTGAAGTCCGGTAGGTACGCCTACCTGTAATGTTTTTTTGATAAGTTCTTTATCTATTTTACGAAATATAAATGCCTGTCTAAACTGTGGCACCTTTTGAAATGCATAAATAATGCAAAGAATTGCTGCAATCGCCTCTGATAGAACTGTAGCTACAGCCGCACCGGCAACTCCCGTACGGAATACAACTACAAATAGTAAATCCAGAACAATATTTAGCAAGCTGCACACAACCAAGAAAATAAGTGGTGTTTTGGAATCTCCAAGCGCTCTTAAAATAGAAAAAGGCGTATAATAGGCTGCAACTGCAATCAACCCTCCCATAAAAATATACATATAAGTCAAAGCATCCGGAAGAATGGATTGAGGTGTGTTAAGCAGAATCAGAATAGGTTTTGTAGTCACTAATGCAAGCAGTGTCATCACAATTGCAATCAGAATACAGGTATAGCTGCCATTCGCAATTGAAGCAGCAGTTCCCTTTTCATCCTTTGCCCCAAAATATTGCGAAACCACAACACCGGTTCCAATTGCTGCGCCCATGCACATGGACATAAACAGCATGGAAAGCGCATTCGTTGCACCAATTGCTGAAAAAGCCTTATCTCCGACAAACCGCCCTACAATAATTCGATCTGCCAGTGTGTATACCTGTTGAAATAAATTCCCGATTAGAATCGGAATTGAAAATTGAATCAGCAGCTTTACAGGGCTGCCTTTGGTCATATCTACTGTATTCATACTTTCTCCTTATATAATACTGTATTGTTTTAGGACTATTAACTCAAAAATAATCCCTCTGCACTCAATGATGCAGAAGGTTATTCTCCAAGCATCTCTTTGCGAAAAGCGGAAACATATCTATCCATGAGGGAAAGCAACATATCCTGCTGTTCCTCTGTTAAAGATTCCATTGCAAACTTATCTGCCTGATGAATATGCGGAATCAGTGCAGCAGCATACTGTTCGCCCTTTTCTGTTAGATGGATGGTTTTAATTCTCCTATTTTCAGGAAATTCCCGAAGTTCAATATACTCACTTTTATAAAAAGCAGTGACAACATTATTCACAGTCTGCTTTGGTAACAATGTTTTCTCGCAAATTTGCTTTTGAGTACAACCTTTTATCTGTTGTATCGCATTTAGAATATAGAGCGAGTTATAAGAAATGCCTGCCTTTCTGGCATAATCTTCGTATATGGTATTGATACTTTGCCATGCATTACAAAATGCTCTTGTTTTTTCTTCAATATTCAAATAAGTTTTCTCCTTTATTAGTCCTTATTTAGGACTATTATATTGCTTGAATTTATCTTTGTCAATAGTCAATATTTTTAAGCCTGTGGTATACACTGCTGTTACCCGGAATGCTTGCAATTATATGTTACCCTTCTATGATGCGAGAAAAAAAGACAAGATACTATCATCTCATGACGCTTGCTATCAGCAAAAGAAAATGGATGCTGGGCAAGATTATCTACATGGGATACGTCATTTTGGTGACTAACACCATTGTATTTGCTGGGGCTTCTTTGGGCGGCGTTCTACTAACAACTGAGGTTCCTGTAGATGGAGCAGCAATTGCAGTATTGGTGCTTACGATTGCACAGTTATGGAACTTCGTGCAAGAATTGCAGCTCATCTTAGAAGGGAACATCGAGAACATTCTGTCAGAATGGGTGTTGGGCGTGTCT
>DBKX01000338.1:0-8024 GCA_002297865.1 Lachnoclostridium sp. UBA739 | reverse complement strand
ACTATCCTTAAAACAGATGATAGTGGATGATAAGGAAATTTGCATTCATATAGTACGATATAATCCATTTAGCTATTGAAATGAATCTAAATTAGAGATATGATAAATATATTAGGGAAAAATGAAGTAGGTTGACTTTTTATGTGAAATAAAATTTACAAGGGGTAAGAGAATGATTACAGATTATATTGGGAATACACCCATGGTGCGAATTATGTCGTATGATAAGAATGAATTATTTGTAAAGCTTGAAGGGAATAATGTTTTTGGTAGCGCCAAAGACCGCGCAGCATTGTATGTTTTGACTAATCTTTTGAATCGTAAAGTGATTACAAAGGAAGATACAATTATTGAGAGTTCATCTGGAAATATGGGCATTGCACTTGCGGCTGTGGGAAAGCAGATGGGGCTGAAAATCAAAATTGTAATTGATCAATCCATTTCAAAAATCAACAAATCATTAATCAAATCTTTTGGTGCTGAGCTCATTGAAGCTACAGAGGCAGATAGCAATGGTAGTTACTTAAAGAGCCGGTTAAAGATTGTGCAAGATTATTTAGCAATACATGAACATGTATACTGGTTTAACCAGTATGGGAATGATTTAGTAAGGGAAGCATATCGGGAAACACTGGGAAAAGAAATACTAAGGAATGTTCCGGATGTTGAGTACATATTTGTAGCGGTATCCAGTGGAGGGACTATTGGAGGAATCGCAGAAGCAGCAAAGAGTTATCGAGAGGATATTAAAGTAATTGCGGTAGATGTGGAAGGCTCCAAATTGTACGAACCATCAACAAAAAGTATTAAACATTTTACTGGTATTGGTTCTAGTGTGGAATCTCACAACTTTAAGAGCGCCGATATTGATGATCACATAATAGTAAGTGAGATAGAGTCCATAAAAGGGCTAGATGAATTACTTCAGAATGAGCAGATATTTTTAGGAGAATCTTCAGGTTGTGTATATATGGGAGCCAAAAAATATCTTGATGTACATAACATAAAGGGAGCAAAATGCGTTTTCGTTTCACATGATCGTGGAGAACGTTATTTTGAAATGATACAAAATTTAAAAGAATTATATCATTTACATTAGGAGGAATTTATGGGAAATAAAAATATTTATATCTTTAACTGTCATGAAGTAGAACAAGTCTTAGAGGGAAAGGAACAGGAAATTCTTGAAATTATCAAACATGCTTATCTTGCACATGAAGAGGGAAAAAGTTCACTTCCACATTCAATCTTTTTACGTTTTCCAGAGGATGATAAAAATCGAATAATTGGATTGCCAGCTTACATAGAAATGGAAAAGAAAATGGCAGGTATGAAGTGGATATCTTCATTTCCAGCCAATATAGAACAGGGAATGGAACGAGCATCTGCTATATTGGCTCTTAATAATATGGATAATGGTCATGTGGAAGCAATTTTGGAAAGTTCTGTTATTAGTGCAAAAAGAACCGCAGCAAGTGCATTGTTAGGAGCGATTTATCTTCATCAGAATATGGAAGAGGAAAGACTTGGATTGATTGGATGTGGAAGAATCAATTGTGAAATTATGCATTTTATTTTGTCTAAATTCAAGAAAATAGAGACAATTTATTTATACGACTGTAGCCAGGAAAGAGCTAAGGCATTTGCAGAAGAAAATAAAATAGATGGCATTCAGTTCGTAATTGTAGATAGTGTTGAAGGAATTTTTGGTGCCTGTTCATTAATCAGCTGTGCGACTACAGCAGGAACACCATATATTCAGACAGTTAGCAATATGAATGAAAAAACAACGGTATTAGGAATTTCTTTACGTGATTTTGCTCCTGAAGTAATGTTGCAAGTTCATAATATTGTGGATGACTTGGATCATGTCTGTAGAGAAAGAACCTCTATTCATCTGACCGAGCAGAAAACAGGAAACCGCGATTTTGTGGCGGGAAGTATTGCACAGGTAGTGGCAGGAAAAGTACCAGCAAGAGAGTCTGGCAAAGGAGTAATTTATAGCCCATTTGGACTTGGTATCTTAGATGTCGCACTTGGAAATTATGTAAGGGAACAGGCAGAAAAAAAAGGATTGGGAACAGTAATTTCGAATTTTCTTCCGTAGAAATGGGAACCCAGAAATGAGTTGAAAACAAAACAATGTAAATGGAGTGAGAATGAAGATGAACACAAGATTAATGATTGTTTTTCCAGGACAAGGTACGCAATACGTAGGAATGTACAGTAAATTATTAGGCGATTATAGTAAGGCTGCAGATTTTATGAAGAAGGCAAGCGAGATTTCAGGATTAGATTTGGAAGCTTACATAGAAAATGCAACGGAAGAAAAACTGGCAGAGACACAAATTGCCCAGCCAGCCATTTTTCTTACTGAATATGTGATGTATCGACAACTTGTTGAAACCTATATATTGAATCCAGTATTTATGGCTGGACATAGTTTAGGAGAGATTACAGCATTAGCTTGTTCAGGAGCATTGGATTTTGAAGGTGCAGTAAAGCTTGTTTCCGATCGTGGACGATTCATGTCCCAGGTAGATGGGGATGGTACGATGGCAGCTATTATAGGGATACCTCCAGAAGAAGTAGAAGCAGTCTGCCAGCAGGTAGGACGTGTTGTAGTTTCTAATTACAATTCCCCAGTGCAGACAATTATTTCTGGTGACAGAGATGCAGTGGAAACGGCAGGAAAAGAATTAGAAGCCAAAAATGCAATTGTGAAAAAAATGAAAGTCAGTGGTGCTTTCCATAGTTTTCATATGGAGCAGGCAAAAGATCAGTTTGTGGAAAGAGTAAAAGAAACTCAGGGATACTATTTTGAAAATGCTGTCGTTGCCAATTATGATGCAAAACCTTATTCTTCTAAGGAGGCTATGATAGATAAACTGGGTAAGCAGTTAGTAAGTAGTGTTCGCTGGACAGATATTTTAAAGTACGCAGAGAAAATGGATATTAATACAATTATTGAGGTTGGTCCAGGAAAAACGTTAAAGCGGTTTACAGAGGCAACGACTCCGTCAATACGCTGCTTTTCTATGAGTGACGAAAATGACAGAGAACGAATTGATGCAATTTTGGAAAAGAAAGAAAAAACGGATTGTGATTATGAGAAGCTTGTTACAAGATGTATGGCAATTGCAGTATGCATTCAGAATAAGAATGAGAACAGCACAGAGTATGAAAATGGTGTTGTGATACCATATAAAAAATTAAAAAATTTAAAGGCAGAGATAGAAATTCGTCAAAGTAAAGCAACAGAAGAAGAAGCAAGAACGGCAGTTCGTTTGTTACACCAGATTATGGATACGAAGAAAGCAAGTGTAGAAGTCCAAAAGATGAGAATACACCAGTTATTGTTTGAAACAGGTACCTTAGAGGCATTGGCAGATTTAAGATAGATGCCGTACGGTTGCAATCAATATAGGAATGGGGGAACGGTATGGCAAAGATGGATTTTGATAGTTTATTCCAGACCAATAAGCATGTTGCAAATGTTGCGAACGTTGAGGAAAAAAAGCGGGATAATCAGGTAGCCATTATTGGAGTATCTTTGAATTTTCCTTATGCCAAGAATCTAGATGAAATCTGGAATGTGATGATGGGAAAGGTCGAAAGTTATGGTGAACTTTCAAAGCAGAGAAAAAAAGATTGCGAAGATGTTATGGGGTTATTGGGAGAATCAAAGGATCAATACAATCTTTTAACGGGATGCTTTTTAAAAGATATCAGTCAATTTGATGAAAGTTATTTCGGATATACTCCTAGAGAATCAGAATATATGAGTCCCACACAAAGGGAATTATTACAAGGTGCTGTATTGGCAGTATATGATGCGGGATATGCGTTATCTGCAATTAAAGGTTCCAAGACAGGAGTTTACGTAGGATATATTGGAGATGGAGATGGAGGTCAGTATCTGAATATGCTGAAAGAAATCTTGCCGTCTAACCGAAAATCCATGGCGGTAGCGGGAAATTTAGCTTCCGTCATTGCAGGAAGAATTGCATATGAACTTGATTTACATGGACCAGTAAGTGTAATTGATACAGCTTGCTCATCATCTCTCGTTGCATTGCATACTGCAGTGCAGGCAATACAAAGAGGAGAGTGTGAACAAGCTTTAGTAGGTTCGGCTAAATTAATTTCTTTTCCAATTGAAAATGATTATGTAATTGGAATGGAATCAAAAGATGGTAGAACGCGTGCATTTGACGATGCAGCATCAGGAACAGGAACCGGAGAAGGAATGATTTGTCTGTTCTTAAAGCCATTAGAGAAAGCAAAACAAGACCATGATGACATTTATGCGGTCATTATGGGAAGCAGTGTGAATCATGATGGAAGGACAATGGGCGTTACTGCACCAAATGCAGATGCACAGGAAAAAGTGCTTCTGGATGCCTGGAACAATGCAAAAATTGATCCTAAAGATATCTGTTATATAGAAACACATGGAACAGGAACCAGACTTGGTGATCCAATTGAGGTAACTGGGTTGGAACATGCATTTCAAAATTATACCACGAAGAAACAGTTTTGTGCCATTGGTGCAATGAAGACTAATTTTGGACATCTATATGAAGCATCTGGGTTGGCAGGTGTTGTGAAATTAATTGCTTCCATGCAGCATGGTATTGTTCCACCTAATGCAAATTTTGAAAAACCAAATGGTATCATTAATTTTATAGAATCTCCAGTATATGTAATGGATGAGCCGTTAGAATTGCCCAAAGAGAATTGCATTGTTGGTGTCAGTTCGTTTGGATTTAGTGGAACCAACTGTCATGTTGTCCTCACCAATTCACCAAAAGAGGAAATACGCGATGAACAGTTAGAACAGTATAAATTCCTGTTTTCAGCTCATACAGAGACTGCACTTAGAAAAGAACTAATTGATTTTGGTGAATGGTTAGAAAGTAAGGAAAGTGAAAAATATTCCTGTGCAGATATTTCATCTACCTTATGTAATGGAAGGGACTGGTATCAATACGGTATCGTTCTATTAGCAAGCAATAAGGAAGAAATTTTCATTCGAGTTAAGAATATTATTAGACAGATTGATGCACAAAATTGTGAAGAACTTTTGGTTGGACAGGCAAAACCAGTTGTAGAGCAAAAAGGAAATATTGCACACATACATCTTCCAGTTTATCCAATTGAAAAAAAACGTCACTGGTTTACGGATGCTTATCAGCAGAAGACAAAAAGAATGTTACACACTTTGGACTGGGTGAAGTACTGTGAGGAAACGGAAGTTGTAGAGAATACAGATGCTACATGGATTTGTGTTTCGGATAAACAAGACTATGAGAAAATTAAAACGGCATGTCAGGGTGAGCTCATTTGGCAGGAATTTGAGAAAGATGCTGTGAAAAAACTTGTTAGCAAGATAACCAATAAAGAACAGAGCGGAATAGTAATCTGTCAACCTGTGACACCGTGCGATAGCATTGAAATCCAGATGGAACAATCTGCAGAACTTGCAGAAGAACTTATTGGACTTTTGAAATCCTTGGAGCAGTCAGGTTTACGTAAAAAGCTGTCTATTCGGATTGTAAGTAAAGGATTGTTTGGGAAAGTTACAGATGGAGCGGATTATACTATGCTGTATCCAGTAGCAATGTATAAGAATATCGTTAATGAGTTTGCAGACGTAGACATTAAGGTGGTGGATACGGATGCATCAAAAGAAAGTATGGATTGGGTGGTAAAACACCTAAGTCACTTGCCACATTTTTTGTTGGCAGTTCATCTAGGCGTTCCTTATATGCAAAGATTACAGACCAAAGAAGCAGCATCTGAAACATATGAAGTTTCAAAGAATAACAGTAGTTATCTAGTATTTGGCGGTAGTGGCGGAATCGGGCATACCATAATCGAATACCTTGCAAAAAATGGAGCACAGAATATTATTTCCGTACAACGTAAAAAAGTTTGTTTTGAAGGAGAAACCAACTCAAACGTTGTAGAATATGCATGCGATTTGACCAAGCGCTCAGACGTAACAGCTCTTTTTGAACAATTAGAAAAGAAACAGATTGAGATAAAAGGAATCTTTCACTGTGCAGGAGCAGCTGGTGGAACGATGCTTCACTCATTAGAAGAAGTGAATAGTAAGAGTATTATTGAACCAAAAACATTTGGTGTTTCCTATATAGCAGAGGCCATAAAGAAATATCAATGTCTTAAGAATCTGGAATTTCTTATTCTTAATTCTTCCGCCATGATACATATGGGAATACAGGGACAGGCACAGTATTCAGTTGGTAATACCTTTATGAATCTGTATGCCTATGAACTTCGCAAAGAAGGAATACCAGCATGTGCCGTTGACTGGGCAGCCTGGTCAGATGTAGGAATGGCAAAAGATAACGAGTTTTATAAGCAGGACATGCTCTTAGAAAATCTGACATCGAAAGAAGCAATGGAAATATTTCCTGCTTTGCTTACGACGGATAATGCAAACCTTGTTGTGGGCAGAATCCATTATGACAGGATAGACGAGACCACTGAACAGATGTTTCCATTCCAGTTAGGCGATAGACAGGAGAAGATGGCTCCTAAGCACGCCAAAGCGGAAGAAAGAGAAACAGAACAAGAAATTTACTATGAACAGAATGAAATTGAAGAACGGATTTTACATATTGTTAAGGAAATCACAGGCCGGGGAAAAGTCCAAAAAAACGATAACTTGCTTGAATTAGGTGGGGATTCCATTATGTTTTCGGAGATACATAATGAAATAGATACCATGTTTCCAAAAAAAGTTACTATTTCACAGATGTTTGTACATCCGAATATACAAGAAATAGCAAAAATTATATTTGATAAGCAGGAAAAACGAGAAATCAACAGCAAGGAAAAGGAAATAGTAATGGAAAGTGTAGGGATAGGAAAGCAGGAAAACGAGGAAATTAGCCTGGAAGATGCAATTGCATTGCTCGAGTCCTAAACAGGGATATATGATTACAGGTGAAAAGAAAAGAGGGAGAACAATGTCTAAGGAATTACATCAAGTCATATTGGAACAGGTTATGGCAAATAACATCAAGAAAGAAGATGGCCTGGAACTTTTAAAACTGCTAAAGGGTCAGAAAGAGGAAAACGCATATGCCGTAATCGGTATGAGTGGGCGATATGCGCTATCTTCAAATTTAGATGAATTTTGGGAAAATCTTTTGCAGGGAGTCTGCATGATACGTGATTTTCCAAAGGATCGTATCTCAAAAGTAAATGCTTACAAAAAAGCTATGATGTACGATGGAAGTTATCAAATGGGCGCATATCTAGATGAAATTGATATGTTTGACTATAAGTTATATGGTCTCTCAAAACGGGAGGCATCCACGATGTCACCAAGTCAGAGAATTATGCTTGATGTAATGTATGATGTGCTTGTAGAAGCAGGATATACGAAGGAAACTGTATCAGCGACAAAGACGGGTATCTTTGTGGGTCATTCAGATGACTTAAGACTGTCCTATAGTGAAATGGTTAAGAATTTACAGCCAGAAGATGCTTCTATGAGTATACCGGGGAATTTGTCTGCAATTGTTGCAAGCCGATTAGCGTACACATTTAACATGAAAGGGCCAAGTGTATTAGTTGATACCGCTTGTTCTTCTTTTCTGACAGCACTTCATCTGGCTTGTCAGTCACTTGAAAATGATTGTGACATGGCAGTGGTAGGTGGTATTAAGATTAATCTGCTTCCATTAGATGGTGAGACAAAATTAGGAATGGAATCCTCAGATGGATTTACGCGTACGTTTAGCAATGATTCGGATGGAACAGGAACAGGAGAAGGCGCAGGAGCTGTTGTGCTTAAAAAGCTTAACAAGGCATTAGCAGATAAGGACAATATCATTGCCGTAATAAAAGGAAGTGCAATCAATCAGGATGGTCATACGGCAGGTATTACAGTGCCAAATGTAGAATCACAGACTGCGTTACTGAAGGAAGCATGGAAGCAAGCCAATATACCTGTAGAAAAAATTACGTATATTGAGTCCCATGGAACG
>DBKX01000352.1:1826-3330 GCA_002297865.1 Lachnoclostridium sp. UBA739 | reverse complement strand
TGTTCAACTTGTAAATAATTAAAATATTATGGGTATAGATTTAATTAAAAATGAAGAAGAGGTAAATAAGCAGTTGGAGGTTACGGAAAAAATGAAAGAAAACCTTTTGGAAGCTACAAAATGGATAAAATTTATGAATGTCGTAGGTTGCGTTTCAATGGGACTTTTAGCCTTCATAGGTTTGATGCTTTTCTTTAATGGGATTATGAGCAGTTATCATAATGGTGTAAATTCTTATATTGGTCTATTTTATGTAGTTTTGGCTGCAATTTATTATCCTCTATTGAAACGAATATTTGTATTAGTAAGACAAGCTCGTTGCGCATGTGAATATAATAGCAGCGAAGAATTGGACGGCATGTTTGATAGTCTAAGATTCGTTTCAAAATATTCTGGCATTATTTGTGCTGTAGTCTTGGGTATTTATGCGGTGGCTATTATTGTTGGATTTTTTGCAATTTGTAGTTGATTGATGTATTCTAATGAACATTTATGTAATCCGAAATAACCAACGCTTTGGACCATACGATGAACAAACATTGCTCTCGTATGTGAACAATGGGCAGGTGCTAAAGCAGGACAAGGCTATAGCTGATGGCGATAGCCTTGAACGGACTGTTGGCTTTTATTTGAAACAAGCCAATCTGCAGTGTCATGTCCAAAATAAAGGAAACGTATTATCTCAACTTTCTGCTATAGGAACAGACTTGATATTCCCAAAAGCCAAGTTGTTTTCCAAGCAATTTCTTTCAGATCAGAGATTCTTGATATTGGCATTAGTCGGCTTGTTGCCAATGGTTATCATGAATATACCATTGGGTGGATTCTTTATTTTCTATGAGGTGTCTTTATACTTCTCTATCATTTGGGGATTGTTTTTCTATGCTTGTTTTAAAACGAATCAAGTAAAGTTGAAGACAACATTGAATGTGTTCTTCTTGACTCAACTCTGCGTCTTTGTTGTTTGGGACTTATTTGGATTGCCAAAAGTAAATCCCTTCTATGCTTTTACAGATGTGGCTTTTCCTCTGAACATTCTTGGGTATGTCTTTGGAGTAGGACTAACAGAAGAGTTTGGAAAAATGATACCTCTCCTTATTATATTAAGGAGAGCGAAGGAACCTTTGATTCCACAAACGATGGTCTTTTATGGTTTGATGTCAGGAATCTCTTTTGGAGTTTTCGAAGGGGTACAATATCAAATGACGGTCAATGCAGAACAAACTTACGATGTTTCATTTTTCTTGAATATAGCAAGGTTGACAAGTTTGCCATTCCTTCATGCTTGTTGGTGTGGTATCGCTGGTTACTTTTTATCGTTTGCATATCTCTATCCAAAGTATAGAAGAGGCTTGTATGTCCTTGCACTCTGTATTCCTGCCATCGTGCATGGCTTGTATGATTCTTTGGCTAATTATTGGGCAATATCACTTGCTATGGTATTCTTAGGATTGATGCTCTTGATGATATATCTTAAGCAAAGCGTTGATTATCAGTCAAAATT
>DBKX01000352.1:0-1814 GCA_002297865.1 Lachnoclostridium sp. UBA739 | reverse complement strand
CAAGGGCTTTGGAACAGGAAGGTAAGGCGTGAACCAATAGTGAAAGTAAGTTAAATATGTAGCCCGTCTTGCGGAATTTGGCAGAAAAGCAATACCTTTGCATCAGAAAATAAAAATAGTAACAATTAAAACTTTAAGATTATGGGAATCTTTAATATCTTCAACAAGAAAAGTGACAACGAGAGCGCAACTACCGTTTCACTGCCAGTAGTAGAACCTTCTGAGACAAAGGAGGAGGTCAAGAGCATCGCACCTGTTAAGGAAGAGGCTTCAAATGAAAATAAACCTTTGACAGTTTCTTACGCAACTGGTTGGCCAATAGATGTAATCTATGGTTATCTTCATAAGAATTACGAAGATAAAGGCTTTTCTGATGCAATGATCAAGAGCGACTTGGCTTTTCGTGACTTGAATATGAACATCATTCGTAACAAGGTACTCATGGTATTTAGAGAAATCAATCTCAACTATGATGTGATGAAGCAAGATTTGCAAGTCCGTATTGATAATTGCAACGCAGCAGGTTTGTTGACAACTGTTGCAGAGATAGAAAAAAGCATTGCTTTGATTAATGCTCATAAGGAGGAACTGAAAGAGTTGGAAGCAGATTTCAGAAGTAATGCCAATGAGGCATCTATACCTTTACAGTCGTATGACTGTGGCTTTTTAAGAGGTATTGCAACTATAGCAATGAGTGGCTCCAATGTCAAGGCAAAAATGCCTCAGATGCCAAACAGTAATGTTGGCGTAGCAAACCAAGCCATTGCTTCTTAATATGTTGAACTATATAAAATAAAAGCCTTATGAGTTGGTGGTTAAAATTTGGTTGTAAGTTGACAGGTTGGAATGCAAATGTTTTGGGACAGTGTTCCGAGGCAAGTAAAAGTCAGTTGAGTAAATATACTTCCGCATTGCTTATCTTGATGATAGTATGGAGTATCATAGGATTCTGTTTCGCTCAGAGATATATCGGTCTTCCTATTTGGGGATGTGCTTTGGTGTCCTTGGTATTTGTGACGATTGTTATTATGATAGAGCGCCAAATCTTATTGGCTCTCCGTCCTTCAAAGGCATTAATTGTCTTTAGAACTATTATAGCAATTGTTATGGCTGTTGTTGGATCGACAATTTTTGACCAAACGATGTTTGGCAAGGATATAGATAAGCAAATGACAGATACGATAGAGCAACAAACTGCCGAACTAACACAGAAAAGAGTGGGAGTGATTGATGGTAAATTGAATGCTCTTCGTGTAGAGAAAGACTCTTTGGACAAGGTTAATTCAGTGTTGCAGGCTGATATAAATGCTCATCCTTGGATTACTCAAAAGTCGATAACGAATAGCCAAGCAAAGTTAGTGGTGAATGGAAGTATTAAAACTGTAAACAATCCTTCTGTGACAACAAATCAAGTGCCGAATCCAAAGCAAGCAGTTGTTGTTGCTAATAATGAAAAGGTAAGGCAACTTGATTTGCAGGAAAAAGACTGGACAAAGAAGAAGTTAACTGTCGAAGAAGATACTCGAAAAGAATGCAAGGCTAATGTGGGATTCTTGGAGGAGTTGGAGGCTATGGTCTCTATCTTAAAAACAAGAATGGTTGCCAGAATATTTTATGGGGTATTCTTTGTCTTATTAATAAGTCTTGAACTCTTTGTCGTTGCAAGTAAGTTTGGAGATAAAGAATGCGACTATGAAATGGCCATAATAGGTGCCGAGAAAGTAAGGATGGCACAGTTTAATATGGCTTTCAATAGATTTCAAACCAAAAGATAATAGCAATAAAAATTGCTGTAAGTAACTGTTCAAAATTAA
>DBKX01000178.1:605-5177 GCA_002297865.1 Lachnoclostridium sp. UBA739 | reverse complement strand
TTCACATAGTGTTTCTTCCTGCTTTGTTCTTGGAGCTTCATAGCTTCTAGACCCTGTCCTCTCTATCTTTGGCAATGCACGTCGATCGAGCTTACCGTTACGTGTCAGTGGAATTTCCTCAATCTGCATCATATAGGATGGCATCATATAACCAGGAAGGATATTTTTCAATGATTCTCTCAGTTCCATAAGATTAATCTGATGATCGGATACCAGATAAGCGCTGACTGCCTTGTCACCCATTTCATCTACCTGCATAACAACAGCACAATCAATTACCACATCCTGCATACGGATTACACTTTCAATCTCTCCAAGTTCGATACGAAAACCACGAATTTTGACTTGCTCATCCATACGTCCAAGATAATCAACATTTCCGTCTGGAAGCCATCTTGCAAGGTCTCCACTGTGATAAATTTTTCCGTCCTGCAATGGATTATCTGTAAACTTTTCCTTCGTAAGTTCTGGCTGATTCAGATATCCTCTTGCCACGCCATCTCCACCGATACAGAGTTCTCCTGGCATACCTACACCGCACAGTCTGTCACCGTTCATAATGAAAACCTGTGTATTGGCGATTGGTTTTCCAATTGGAATGGAATCAAATCCTTCAGGTATCTCATAGGTAGTGGTAAATGTCGTTCCTTCCGTTGGCCCATATCCATTCGTTAAGCGAATCTTCTTGTTTGCTTCCTTTAACATACGCACATGATCATCCGATAACTTTTCGCCACCGATTAACAAATCGTCCAGGCCATCAAATACCTCTCTATCCATCTGAATCATCTGGTTATAAAGGCTAGAAGTCATCCACATGGTATTAACCTGATTCTTTTCGATAACAGCTTTTAACCTGGTTGCATCGGTAATGACATCTTCATCTGCTAACACAATTGTTCCACCATTTAAAAGTGCCCCCCAGACTTCTAATGTAGAAGCATCAAATGCCATGGAACCTGTCTGCAGAAATACTCGTTTTTCATCCATTGCAAGGAAATTGGTATTACGCACCAGGCGTAAAATACTTCTCTGCTCTATCTGACTTCCTTTTGGCTGTCCTGTAGTTCCTGATGTGTAGATAAGGTATGCCAGATCTCTTGGGCCGCTTGCAATGTCAGGATTGCTATTTTTCCCTTCTGCCCCGTTCAAGGAAGGTATATGAATTTCCCTTAAATCAATCTGTTCAATCTCGGTATCCAGTTTCTCATTGGCATACAGTACCGCTTTGGGATTACAGTCTCTAAACATATAGTCAATTCTGCTCTTTGGATAATTCGCATCTAATGGAACATACGCACCGCCTGCCTTTAGAATTCCACAGATTCCTATTAGCATCTCAATGCTCTTCTCCGCTACAATTGCTACAAAATCATCTGCCTTCACTCCAAGATCTAACAAACGGTATGCAACCTGATTCGCTGCTGCATTTAACTGAACATAGGTAAGTGCCTTATCCTGATAGCGAACTGCAGCCTTATCAGGATAGTTTCTAACCTGTTCCTCAAAAACTTCCATCACGCTCTTATCTCGTTCATATATCGTCTGTGTTGCATTAAACTGATTCAAAATGCAGTTTCTCTCTCTATCGGTTATGACTTCAATGGAGTCTACAAGACATTCACTGTCTTTTGCAATCTGTGCAAGCACCATTTCATAATGATGAAGAATGCGTTCTACTTCTGCATCCGTATACTGATTTGGATCATAAAGAAGGTTCACGTTAAGCTGGTCATTTAACTGGTTAATGCTTACTGTCAGATCGTATTCTGTCTGTTCCCTTGCAAATGATGGAACTGCCTTTAACCCATACTCGCCTTGGGCAGTGCTGTCTTCTCGTACGTAATAGTTTTCAAATGCATATAAGGTACCTGCCTGACCATTTTCAATACCTGCTCTTCTCTTAATATCTGCCAAGTTTAGAGTACTGTACTGTTCGGCATTGACATCAGCCTCTTTCACTTTTTTAAGCAGACTGGACACACGTTCACTATCCTCATTCTGGATTCTGGCAGGCACTGTGTTAATGAATAGACCAACAATCTCCTGTGCGCCTGGAATAGGAACATTTCTTCCAGAAGTAACTTTATCAAAGACTGCATCCTGTGTACCATTGTACTTCTGTAACAGAATGCCCCATGCAGTTTCACAGATGGTACTGCATGTTAATTCCTGCTCTGTCATGATCTTTTTAAGAGCCTTAGTAATCTCTTCTCGAATCGTAATTCCATAACGCCTCATCTGTTCATTCACTGTTTCTGGTTTGCCTTCTGGTAATATAACCGCCGGATTGCTGTAACCTTCTAACTGGCTATCCCAGTATTCTCTTGCCTCTGTTCCATCCTGTTCTTCCAGATAAGCAACATATGCCTGATATGGAGTCTTGGCTTCTGCCTCTTTTCTTGCAGATTTTCTTAGGCTGTCATAATCGGCTCCTGCATATAACTGTTCGTAGTAAGCAAATAAATCATTGATTACCATGCTCATGCACCAGCCATCCAGGATGATATGATGGAAGCTCACTAACAGCTGGCTGCTCTCATCAGCAAACTGAATTACTTTCATTCGAATCAGACTATCCTGTTCCAGATCAAAGCCTCGTTCCATGTCCGCCTTGCAAAGCTCATCTGCCAGCTCTTTCGCCTTACTCATTGTACATTGTGTATAGTCCACCACTTCGTACTCTGCATTTCTTCCTCTCGTGATTGCCTGTAACGGTCTAGCCATATTATGATGGAAGATAGCCGTTGTAAGTACAGGATTCTTTTCAATCATTAAGGTAAATGCATTACGTAAACATTCCTCTTCTATCTTGTCTTCTACATCGTAAGCCATCTGAATTACATAACTTTGGCTCTCTTCTTCCACCTGTGCTGAAAGGAGCATTCCTTCCTGTAAAGAAGTAAGTCCATAGATATCGGTAATCTTGGCATCGGCTAACACCTCCTGCATATGAGCAAGTTCTTCTCTTGTTAAATCCTTTGCACTGTAGTCGGACACCGTCTTGCAAACCGTCTTTCTTGCCTGCATGGTTTCTTTAATCTGTTCTAAGCTTTCCTTATAGGCATGAATCAGTTCCCTTACTTCTGTTTCCGTAAATGCTGCACAGTTATAGAACACAGTAAATGAAAGCTTTCCATCCTGAACAGCTCCATTTACTGAAATATCCCATGGAAGTGTGTTCTCTTCTGCTATCATCGTTCCTTTTGGCAAATCATAAGGATTATACTCACTCTTTACTTTACCATGATAGTTAAAACTGATAACCAGTTCTTCTTTTGGAAGATTCTCGTTTAGCAATCCAAAGCTTCTGCCATCCGATGGCACTCTTCTAATGGTGTCTTTGGTCGCAATTATGCAGTCATCTATTGTTTCACCACATGGCAGTACGATTGGATATAACGTTGTGAACCATCCTGCTGTTCGGTCAGTTGCGAATCCTTCCTTAAGCTCTTCTCTTCCATGTCCTTCCATCCATATTCCAGCCTGACTGCTGTGGAATGTTTCGCATACCGCTCTTGCTAATCCGCTTACTAGAAGCTCCTCTGGTTTTGTTCCATATGGCACATTCGCATTTTCAAGAAGATTCGTCGTCAATGCTTCATCAAGCACAAACGTTACTTTTCGATTGCCAGACTGCTTACCATCATGTTCCTGTTGCCCTTCGTTTCCACGCTCATAATGGATAGCTTCTAACTGCCCTGTTACCTGCTTCCAGTATTCCTTGTCTTTCTGCGCTTTCGCTTTGGACTCTTTCATCAGTACATCTGCCCATTGCTGGTAGGAAGCTGTTTTTTTCGGAAGAACAATATCCTGTCCAGTAATAAGCTGACTGCAAGCTGTCTGTAAATCCTGTGCAAGAATACTAAAGGAAACTCCATCCACTACTAAGTGGTGTATGATAACTAACAGGAAGTTTTCCTGCTGTTCTTTCGCCATGCTGCTGTGGTAGTACACACCATGTACCATAGGACCGTTTGCTAAGTCCATACTCCTCTGCTGCTCTTTGCAGATTTGTTCAAGTTCCTCTTTCGTCTTCACTCCATAATCACAGGAAACGAACTCATATAAGGTTTCCCCCTGTACGGGACGGATAACAAGTGATCCATCCTGATATACGGCCCGCAGCATGTCGTGATATTCTGTTACCGCCTGTAATGCCTTTTTAACCTGCTCTTCTGCAGCTTCCCCAACTGGAATTAACATTGCCTGATTAAACTGTGATTCGTTCACCAGATTCCAATTTGCAAAGTATTGAAGCATTGGCACTTTCTCAACTGCGCCTGTCACTTCCCCTTGTTCATACTGGATTGCCTCTTTTTCAATTGATTCAATCAACAGTTTCGCAATATTCCTTGGTGTCCTTCCGCCCATCACCTGTTTTAAGCTGATTTCATAACCTTCCTGTCGTAATCCTGAGATAATTCGAATTGCCTTGATGGAATCACCACCAAGTACAAAGAAACCATCATCTACACCAACTCGATCCAGTCCTAGAATCTCTGCAAATAGCCGGCAAACCAGTTCTTCCTGTTTATTGGCAGGTGCTACGTAGAATGCCTCACTCTTTGC
>DBKX01000178.1:0-575 GCA_002297865.1 Lachnoclostridium sp. UBA739 | reverse complement strand
CAGTTTTCTCTTATCCAGTTTTCCATTGGTTGTAACTGGTATCCTGTCAATCTGCATCAAGTAGGTTGGAATCATATATTCTGGTAGGGTTTTCGCTAATGCCTCGCGAATCTTCTGACCTTCTACACTGACATCCGCTACATAGTATGCACTCACTGCCTTGCTATTGTTCTCAACACGAATAGTCACAGCACAGTCCTTAATGTTTGGTAACTGCCTTATGCTGCTCTCAATCTCACCAAGTTCAATGCGGAATCCACGAATCTTCACCTGTTCATCTAATCTTCCTAGATACTGAACGGTACCGTCTCCATTCCATCTTGCCAAGTCTCCACTGTGGTAAAGCATTCCTTTGCCGTATGGGTTCTTCGTGAACTTCTTGGCTGTCAGTTCTGGCAGATTCAAATACCCTCTCGCTAATCCAGCCCCTGCGATACATAACTCCCCAGGTACTCCAATTCCACACAGCTTCTCTCCATCCATAATGTAAACCTGTGTTTCCGAGATTGGTTTACCGATTGGAATGTCCTCAAAATGTTCTGGTATCTCGTAGGTCGTTGTAAATGTTGTATTTT
>DBKX01000117.1:19494-19780 GCA_002297865.1 Lachnoclostridium sp. UBA739 | reverse complement strand
ATACTGGTCTTCCAGACGCCTAAAACACACATTAATAAAATGACTGGATATACTAGCGTAAAGAATGGCAATATCTTGCTGATTTTTTTACATACAATATAATCATTATTGTCAAAAAATTGTTTCTTATCTTCCATAAAACTACGCTCCTTCTACATGCACTATTTGAACAAACCTCTACTATTATAGCATAATATTACAGTACCACACAAAGAAATGTAAAAAACATAACTTGTTTTGTATAAATATAACGGAATTTCTATCAAGAACAAAGTGTCTTCGACAC
>DBKX01000117.1:18593-19415 GCA_002297865.1 Lachnoclostridium sp. UBA739 | reverse complement strand
GTGTCGCTGTCTTTTAGCGACAGTCTTCCTAACCGCTCGTGTGCATCCTATCATTACTTCAACAGATAATCTGCAATCATATCTGCCGTTATCTTTTTCTGTTCTTCCTCTGTAATATCAGCTTCTCCATCTCCGCTTTGCTCTCCATAGCTTCCAAAGTATGCGTGACAGCCGCCTTCAATCTTCTTTTCTACGAATTCTTTTGGAAGATTCTTTTTATTCTTCTCATACTTTTGCATGTTAAGGACTTTATCCTTGGTTCCATAGATAGAAATAACTTTTAGATTTGTATTGTTTAAATCTACCGTGGAGTATGAGCCTAATAGAACCAAACCTTCATAATCTTTTACATTCTTTGCTAAATAAAAAGCAGCCATTGATCCTCCAAGTGAATGGCCTCCAATATACCAGTTCTGTATCTCTGGGAATTTATCCTGTAAGCCATTTGCCGCATTCATATCAAGAACAGCAAGATTACAAGGCATATGCACAAGAATTGATACAATCCCCTTTTCTGCAAGGGACTGCATAAGCGATGCGTAGGATTCATACTGCACCTTGCCTCCTGGATAAAAGATAAATCCTGTCTGACATTCTTTCTTCGCAGGTTCAAAGACTAGCGTGTTCTTGTCTAAATTTCTCACAGTAACAGTCTCATTAGAGGTTAATGCCCCCATTGCCTGTGGTGTAGCATGATAATAATCCTTTACATAGTATGTCATTCCAGCTGTTAACGCAATTAGCACTATAGCAGCAATTATAAGGCTTCTTTTCAATATTTTCTGTTTCTTCATATTGTTTTTCCTTCTTACTTTTACTTAT
>DBKX01000117.1:0-18566 GCA_002297865.1 Lachnoclostridium sp. UBA739 | reverse complement strand
GCTAAATCACTGAAAGTTGAGTTGCAACTAACAAAAAGAAGTAAATATTACTACTTTCTACCCATTTATAATATTATAGAAATGACGTAAAGATCCCAAATGCTCCTAGTAACGAGATAAGAATCCCGATACTAATCAATAACACTTTTCCTTTTTCTGCTCCTTTTCCTAAATAAATAAGGAGCACACCTACAAGTAACAATATGAAAAAAAACATTCTTTGTGACATAAATTTTGCCTCCCGTACTATTTAAAATTAACCTTGTATTCCTTTGTGGTATCTGCCGAAGTTAAGAAGCTCTTTAAAACTGTTTGAGTATTTTCTTTTGCAGAGTCCATAAATTCTTTGTCATTTAAGACCTTTTCTCCCTTGGCTTTTTTTAGCTGATCAACTAATTTAACATAATCACTCATATCGGTAGAATTAAAAATGGAATCTGATATAAATGGAAATTCAAATGAAGACGTATCGATTTCATTGGCAATAATACCAATCTTTGGCAATGTAATATCAATAATCTTATTCTCATTATCAATTTCATAATCTGCTTCTGCTAAGTTAACACCGACACTTACAGTTCCATCATAAGTAAACACAACTTTATCTGTGGTAAATGGTATTTTTTTGCCGAAGAGTTCTTTGGTATTTTCATATGTATCTGCATCTGTATAGCAGTATTTTATGGTAATTAAATCACTTGCTGGCTTTAACACTTTTTTCACATTACTGATTGTAAGTGTGTAATTATCCTCTGATATAGCACCATCAGTATTCATTATAATAGGAAGTTTTCTCCATGCCTTTGTCTGACAAGTAATAAAGCCTACGCTAAAACTTATGGCGACAATCCCCACCAGCGTTACAATATGTGTCAATGGTTTCTTAATCCACAGCTCTTTGCCTTGCTCTCTCTTTTCTCTTTCGTCCTTCATATTTTTTCTCTCCTTCTAGTCTTTCATTAACCTATGTAATAGAATATTACTCTATATCATTTTATTTCAAAGCTTATACTGCATAAAACTTTCATTATGAACGAATCCAAAATCTGTATACAGCTTGACGCCCATATCTGATGCAGTAATTTGCACTGTCCCACATCCATACTCTTTTGCATCCTTTACAACACGAGAAAGCAGCTCCTTTGCAATCCCTTTTCTTCATCTTTGACACCATAATGCTGTGCAACAAGCACGCCATTTCCGGCTAAAAATCCTATTGCTATGGCAAGAAACAAAAATGCGATTGAGCCAGTTGTGCCCTGCTGGAAGTGCTGTTTTACTACCAAAATGACCTACAATTGCTGTATCGGCTGTATTACCTTTCCTAATTACCCCTTCTTTCGCATATCCACACTACAATTCCTCAATTGGAAAAAACAACTTATTCTTTCCCGTCCTGGGTTCCGTGTAATCACAAACTGCTCCGCACAATTTCACCTTCCTATCTGGAATTGTATGCTCAATAACTTCTTTAAAAGTCTCTCTATATTTCTCCATCTGAACCTCAACAACCAGATACTTTCTTGCTGGCATTATCCATTTCGTCCACCCCTCAGGGGCATCGGCCTCTTTTGATACCTCAATTCCCGCAAGGTATAATCCCCTTGAAAAGTTGTTTGTCCATGGTATAAATGACATCGTTTCGTCGCTCATAGCTCCCCAGAAACCAACGTAAGACCCATCTTTTTCTTTCATTCCCAAATCTTCCACTTCACTAAAATGACAATTACACAATTCCCATAACTCCTGTACTATATTGTTATCTTCCGTACACAATCCTTCTTTTCCAATAATAGCTATCTCCGGCAAGTCTACTATCTTAATATTCATGATTGCCACTCCTCTAAAATACATTTTAATCCATCTCTAATTCAAATTACAACGATTCACCCTTCTACAATACTTAATATATTCCTGTCCATATAACTTTTTAAACACTTCTCCTCTGTGTTCTTCAAAGATATAGTCATCCGTATCCAACACAGAACAATTAATCAGATTTGCTCACAAATCGAGATTTAAGAATATAGCTTCAATATCTTTCTGTATTTTCCATATGCAAGATAAATACCAACTGTACAGTTAAAGCACAGCATAGTCACTCCTAGTACAGGCAATAGTATAAACCCTACTCCAGCAATCAGAAAAGCCATTGCACTCTTTTTGTATAACTTAGCCATTTCCCTATTATAGTCACAAACATTTTTTACTATCATTCAAGTACGCGCTCCATTGAACCTGATGGTAATCCTTCCCCATTGATACATTCTTTCTTCATCAGTTCCTCCAAGGACGCTCTTTCCCATGCCACCCCTGCTTTTTCCAATAGCCAAAGTCAGGTTCCACAGGTTCAAAATGTAAATGTGCAAAACGGATAAGATAGAAAAATCTCTTTCCTCTAGCATTCATTCCTCTCTTTCCCCCATTGGCAACAATTTTATCTGCAAGGGAATCCGTTTTTCTCTCTATTCTGCTTTTTATTTTTTCTGAAATTTGTTCTGGCTTTGTGGCCTGTACTCCGAACCCTAACCGATATATCTTTCGAATGCCCCACATTTCCAAGCTATCTGCCATATCCTTGCAAGTACTTTTCATTCCACCACCGGCGGCAGTGCTAATAACTACTGCCTGCTTTTTCGTCATCTCTTTCTTTGGACGATGAACCATCCACCAGGTTCCAAGGTGATCCAACAGATTCATCATTTGACCTGTTGCATGGTACACATATACTGGACTTGCTAAAATCAGCAAATCGGCTGCTAACATTGCATCCGTAATAGGCTGTAACTTCTTAAAATGCGGGCAGTTCTCTAAATCTTTCTGATAACATGTGAAACAGCCTCTGCATGGTTCATTAAAATCTCTTGGCAAAAAGAATTCCTGTAGTTCACTTTCATTTCCTGTTCTCTTAATAATCTTTTGTGCAAGTTGTCTCGCCACCATGCAAGTGCTCCCCTTGTGACTTTGCCCATGAATCATTACTATCTTCATCCGCTTACTCCCCTCCTATAACTTATTTTGGCATTCCATTTAATTTCTATCTCAATCTAAAAATCTGTTATATCTATAGTATCATGTCTGTTATATTTTTCAAACCTTTTAGATACTTTTTGAAATCATAGCTATGATAATTGATGAAAATCTTCTTAATAAACTCCCAATATTTTCAGTTCCTAAATCAAACAAGTAGCAACAACTGGCTTTACGCAATTGCTGCTACTCGTTTAGATTAATTGTATCAAATTTTCATGACTCATTCCAAAGGACATTTTCACCAAAGAGGAATGTATCCATGGACAAATCTGACTCAAATATGCTCGATCATATTACAAAATACATTAGCATACGTGTTTATGAAATTCTGACATGTTTCATGACCTATCCTATCAGGCTTATAGCAAAAACATATTTCTCCATTCTCTCTAGTTCTGTTTATACCCACGATGAAATCAAATATTTCCTCTTTCTTAGCTTTATTCTCGCTGCTATCTGAGTATAAAATCAATAAACTTTTACCATTATTAAATTGCATCTCTACATCTTCCGCAACTTTATTTTGCAATAATTTCTGCAATGTATAATTATACAAAACATTAAAGTCTTTTAATTTATCTTCATCCAACGTAAGTGCATAGATATCATCCTCATTATCAGCATAGTAAAATGTAAAGTTTTTATCAACAACCATTTGCGATAATGTAGCTGCTAAAGAACAACAAATGATGCTGTTCAATTTATCTCTGCTTTGCTGTTCTTTCTCTTTAATTAGTCTTGTTATTTCACCATCCAGAGAAATTGTTTTTTGGACAACTTCGCTTTCACCTGTTTGGCTCACTACATTACCTGCCAAAACTACACCAGCAAAACTGCAATTGCGCAGTTGTTCAATTTTCTCCGCTAACGCTTCAATATTAGGATGGGAAAAAACATCTGCAAGCGCAATCTTTACCTGATACTTCTCACTTATCTTTGTATACATCTGCATAATCATGATAGAGCTCATTCCAAACTCTGATAAGTTCTGCTGTACATCTATACTATTTAGTCCTAGAAGTTCACAACATATGTCGGATAATTCTTTTTCTATTTGATTCTTTGGAAGATGTAAAGGTGTTGCATCCTCCATTGTGATTGCTAACTCATCATGAATGAGACTGCTAACCGACTCATACGCACCTTCATTGTAGAGTTTTACATAACGGAAACGCTGTAGTTTACCACTCATGGTTGTAAATTTCTGACTGACTGGTATGATTTTCTCAACTACAATACCAAAATAACTTGCTAATTCTTTTTGAATCATTTTGGCCCTTTGAATAAATGTTTCCTGTTCCATCTCGCATACTACAAAGATAACAATTGTATCTGTATTCTGACCCATATTATTAATGCCACAGGCAACAACCTTTCCATATAAATCTGGAAATACAGATTCTATCCGTTTTTCGATTGCATCTGCATAATAATTCTGTCCATTTACAAAGATAATATCTTTAATTCGGCCTACTACATACACTTCGTTTTCATAAATAAATCCTAAGTCGCCTGTTTTGTACCATCCATCTTCATCAAATATGTCGTTCATGCTGGCAGTAGACTCATAATAGCTGCTCAAGATATTTTTGCCTTTCAGCATAATCTGCCCTACATATCCATCTGAAAGTTCATTTCCTTCCCGATTGCTGATTCGAATCTTACAATTCTTTACCGCATAGCCCTCAGACATAATTTTAATGGTTTTAAATTCGTCTTCTGCACATACTTCTACTGGTTCTTCATATACAATCTTATCCCGGTTTACACAGATATAATGAAAATCTCTTCCTGGTTTTGGGAACGCAATCGCCAGCACCGCTTCTGCCATTCCATAAACTGGATAGATAACACTCTTTTTCACATGGGTTACTGCACAGAATTTCTCTGTCATGTCTACTGAAATGGGTTCCGCACCATTAAATATCAGTCGCAGACTGGACAAGTCGATATCAGTAGGCTTTTTACTTAAGAGCTCTTTCATAATTAGGCCATATCCAAAATTTGGGAATCCCGTTATATTATATCTCCCTTTCGTAATCAGCCTTAGATATCCAAGAGGATTCGAGATAAAATAAGCACTTGGCACAATGCAATGATGAATTGCATGGAACATCGCTGCCAAATGGAATCCAACCAGTCCCATGTCATGTGTCAATGGCATCCATGAGATAACCTTTTCATCCTTTAATATCTGTCCAGCCTCCACAATACCCTCCATATTACACACGACTTGTCCGTGTAAAAGTTTCACGCCCTTTGGGTCTGCAGTGGAACCTGATGAAAACTGAATATAAGCCAAGTCCTCTTCGTTCACAGCTTCTGGCTCTGAAGGTTCTGCTTCTCCGTTAATGTTTTTATAATTTATGTAATTAGAACTTACCGTCTCCCATAACTGCTCTTCCCCTTGTACCTGTAAATATTCTTTCATGTTATCCATGTAAGCATCATAGGAGATAATTTTGGGTTTCTTTAAAATTTTCCAAATTTTATATACTCTCAAGTATTCTGATTCACTAGTTGCAATTGGTACTGGAACCGCTACTGCCTTTCCTAAAATACACCCCCAGAAGCAATATAGAAAACTTTCATTGTCTGGTACCTGAAGAATCACTTCATCTCCTGGCTTAATGCCAGCTTTCCTTAACTGTGTAAGACATCCCTGTGCTTTTCTTCGAAAGTCATGATAAGAAATTGTCGTTTCCACATTTTCTTCCTTGACAAAACGAATGTCATTCCCCAGTCTTTCTGCTTGGAAAAGTGTATCCACTAACGTTTTTATCTTCATATATCAATCCTCCTACTTTCTATTTTCTTAGGCTTATTGGTACATATTTTACTCTTTTTTTACTTAGTTTCGTCAACAATTCCGTCTTTGATATGAATCAATCGTGTTCCATAGGTTGCATGTTCTGGTGAATGGGTAACTTGCACAATTGTTTTATTATATTTCTTATTAATATCACGTAACAGTTCCATTACTTTAATTCCCGCTTTGCTATCCAGATTACCAACTGGTTCATCTGCAAATATCAAGTCAGGGTCCATAATTAAAGCTCTGGCAATTGCCACTCTCTGCTGTTGGCCGCCAGAAAGTTCCCTTGGTGTAAATTTTCTTCTCTCTTCCAATCCAACTGCTTCTAACAGCTCTCCCAGTCTATCTTCATAATCTCTTGCCTTTCTATGATCTAGCAATACAGGAAGCAGAATATTGTCTTCTACATTCAGGTTTGGCACCAGATTATAAAACTGGAATACAAATCCAACTTCTCTGCGGTGGAAAATACTGCATTCCTTATCGGATAATTTGGATATATCTTTTCCATTAATCTTAATAGTACCAGATGTCGGCCTGTCAAGTGCCCCCATTAAGTAAAGTAAAGTACTTTTGCCAGAACCGGATTGGCCCATAATGGATATAAATTCCCCTTTGTCAATAGAAAGATTAATTCCCTTTAATACTTCATTGGTTGTTCTGCCCATATTAAACGTCTTTTTTAAATCTTGAATCTCAATTATTTTACTCATAACGCTCCTCCATCCTACTCATATTTGATTGCTTCGATAATCTGTGCCTTTGAAGTCTTTACAGCTGAACGAATGGAGGTCAATATTGTAAGCAGAACACTTCCTCCAACGCATACAAGTATCTGTATACCTGTAATATGCATAACTAGTCGCAATCCTAAACTCATCATAATCTTAGGTGCAATATATAGCAGTCCGTTTCCTCCTGCAATTCCAAGAACAGAACCAATAATACCCGTAAGAAGTGCTTCTACTAAAGCAATCTTAACAAGCTGGAACTTACTCATGCCGATGGAACGCTGTACTGCAAATATACGTCTCTTTTCCATATAACTTACTATTATGTTATTTACAATACCAAATACAGCGATCAAAAGTGTTATTAAACTAAACAGCTGCATGATGGAAACGATCTGTTTATTAGATTCAATAGAAGCATCTTTTATTTCATCTACTGTTTTTATTTGAACATCTTTATCACCTGATGTTACTGCAAGTTTCTCTTTCATCGTAGTAGTATCAACCTCAGTATGTTTGGTTCCTTTGACTAAACATGTGCTATAGTATGTATCCCCAATATTTTCTTTCATTACATCGATATCCATAAGTGCCGTACTTTCCAAGGTATCATAGAACCCAATAACCTTAAATTTTACGGCTTTATCGTCCTTCAACTTTAAGGATAATGTATCATTCTTTTTTAATGATAACGAAGTCTTAAGTGTTGATGATACGATAATGTTATTTCCATCTGCAAGTTTGTCAATAATTTTTTGTTTATCCCCATCATCATAATTGAATTTATAAAAATCCAGATACTGCTCTTTGTTGACACTACATAATGTTGGAATGGTACTGTTTTTTCCATTGATCTTTACATTGCTCTTTTTATACATCGGATAAACAGCCTCCACATTATTCACAGTCTTAAGTTCATCTAAATAATCATCGTCAATATTCTCGCCTGTAATCTCAATTTCATACTGGCTGTCGCCAAAGAAATCGATAATAGAAGTAATCAGGCTGTCACCGAAGACGTTAATCATTAAAAAGACTGTCATACTGATAGTTAAAAGCCTTACGTTATTGATTGTAGTCGTGCTTTCATTCAGATTCTTAACTGCTATGATGCCCTCATGTCTAAATATAAGCGTAATCAATGGTTTCAAGATAATAGACAGCAGCTTCACCACATCATAAACAATCAGAATAAGAAGTACAATCAAAGCAACGCAGGCACCTGTTCCATAGTATAAGATGATATTGTCTGGAACCAGTTTGACTCCAATCAGAACTCCTGCAAATAAGAGCAATTTGACTCCAAATAAGACTGGAGAGAATTTTGCCACTTTGCCATCTTCCTTCTGGCTCTTAATCAGAACTGAAATTGGATACTTATTAGATGCAAGCATTGGTATCAGAACACTGACTAATGCAATCAATATGGAAAATCCAAAACTAATTAACATCCATCCAAAGGAATACTCCACTGTAAATTCTGCACCATCAGAGGAGAAATACAACATGACATATAACATTCCCACTCCCGCTGCACAGCCAATCAATCCACCTATGACCGCACATGCAACTGCTTCTATTAACATCATAAGATTGGTCATTTTTTTAGTGGAACCAATGCTTCTAAAAAGCCCTATAATAGGCATACGCTCAATACTGATTACCTTAAAGGATGAATAAATCAGAAAGATACTAATGAAAAATACAGCAATTGACATTAGGTAAAAAGATACCGTAATACGATCTGTGTAAGCTTTCGCAGTATTTTCTGTTAACAGCTCAGAAACTTCCTGATCCTCATATAATTTACTCAGTCTGTCGATTTCCTTATCTACCTTCTGGTCCTCTTTCAAACCGACTAAAATGGTATTTACTTTTGATTCAGACATATAGCAGTCGTTTAACATCTTTTGTGAAACAATTGCTGGTATATTAGCGCCTGTATCTCGAAACATTCTATCCGCCTGGGCAATGGAAATTATGGTAAATTCCTTTTCTTCCCCACTAATTCGGATTTTCATCTTATCATTAACATGTAAGTTATACTGTTCAGCCGTTTTTGTACTGATAACAATATCCTTAATTCCTAGCGTATAAGAACTCTTTTTTCCCTCTTTTATCACCACTGGATTCACATCATCTAAATCTGAACAGCTCTTGTAACCGCATAATTTAACCTGCAGGTTTTCCTTTTTGTGCTTATAAAATCCTGTCGCATAGAATACACCAGTTACCGATTCATAATCAGATTTTATTTTATTTATCTCATCCATTTCAAATAACTGACTCTTCTGGCTAGAACCGCTCGAAATTGAAATATCGGCTGAACCAAAATCTTTCCTGATTACATTGAGATAAATATTTTCTAAGTTCTTAGACAAGGACTGTGTACTGAAAAATATGGAAGTAGACAACATTACTGCAATCACGATGAGTAACGTTCTCCCCTTCTTCTCCCACATGTTTTTCAACACATATTTCATGATTACTTTCACTTATACTCCTCCTTATGGCTAAATAATTTCAGCAAATGTGCTTTCTAGCAGTTCCTGAAAATCTGGTATCATTTTATTATACACTAGAATGATTTCCAACGCACTTTCTTTTGGACGAACAATATAATTTAACAGACCTTTTAAATTAACGATTTTTTCCTCACTCTTCTTAATCCACTCCTGCCTCTTTACAATTCTGTAGTTCTGATAATTATAAACTGCCTTCATATTTGAAAGATAACCTTGAAATTTTACTTTTTCACCAGATAGTTCAAATATATCTGTAATACGAATTCCGTCTGACTCTATTTTTTTCAAGTATTGTAAATACTCTTGATAATCATCTTCTTCCTCCACATCTCCTATATAAGGCACGTAATCTATAAATTCTCCTACACAGTCAAAACAGGAATACTCACCCAGTTTTCTTCCCTCACTAATCGTAAGAAATGGTATTTTTCTGCTTCCATCTAATTTTGCCATTACATGAAGAAACAGTTTATAGGACACTTCTGAAATAAGTTCTGCCTGTTCCTTTTCCGGATGATTTTCAATTAACGCATCCAGAGAAATTGTATGCTGATAGATTGATATTTCTCCTTGCGTCGGTAATCCTTTTGCTTGTCCACCTTCCTGGAAGAAATCTTCCTTTTTTAGATAATCAGCGTCTTTCATCTTATCCTCTGTTTGCTGCTTTACTTTTTCATTGTAGCTAAAAAAGCTTTCCCTTTTTTTTGCCTTAACTGCCATATGATTCTTTTTTGCTTGATAGAACTTCTTGAACTCATTCTCAAATATCTCACGACTATATCCATCAAAAATAAGATGTTCTGCACAGAAACACAAAATATGCTTACTTTCAGTGCATTTAATTAGGGCTACCCTCCAGCAGAAGGTATCTCTTTCATCATATGGTGTAAGATAAAAATACTGGGCAAGCTCTTTGTTTACGAGCCGATTTTGACATTCTGGACGGTACATGGATATGTCCAAAACAGGAATATCAATCGGTCCGATCTCCCCATAGCATCGAAAACTGTATTCACTCTGCTTCACACATCGAAGCAATTCTTCTCCTTTTAATACTTCTACAAATGCTTCCTGTAATGCTTCCTCATCAAGCATTCCGTGCAAGAAAAGAAACGTCACATTATTCTCAGGAAAGTTGCTCCGAATAATCTGGGCAGATGAATATGGTTCCTTTCTCCACTCCTTCTCTTTCACTGCTGCTTTCTGAACTGTTCTATTGCGCTCAATCAGCAATTTGCAGCGAGCTTCCATATCTGTATCGGAATAGGTTCCAGGCAACGTCATTTCCCCTTGGAACTCTTCTTCGTCGTAGTCTACTTCATCTTCTAACAGACTTGCATTTTCACTCATCGGCATTATGTAATCAGGATACAATTCTTCATTAAAATTCTGCTTTATGAAAGAAGACAACATGTCCATATCCTCTTCTTCTGAAAATAGTACTCTCCTATCCTGTCCATCCACTCTAAGGATGATGTATCTTGCATCCTTAAGCGTTTTCTCAATAATACCATCTTCTACATCAAGCATTGTCTGCTCTTCTTTCACTCCACATTCTTTTATCGTATTAGCAAGCTGTCGGATAGATAAGCCTGAAAAGACCTGTGCCAAGGAAAGTTCATAGGAAAAGTTTTCATACACTCGATTAATCATTAACATAATGTTAAGTGAGCTTACTCCACCATGCATAAAGTCTTCCACTACACTAAATTTTTCCCGTTTCAAAACTTCACACAATACTTTTTCCAACTTGGCTTCCGTTTCATCAGCAGGTTCAACGTATGGTTCTGTCTCTAAATTTTCTGGCAGTTCCAGTGCACTATAATCTAACTTATTATTTGAGGTAACAGGCATACTTTCCAGCTTAATGAATGCAGACGGACACATATATTCTGGCAATGTCTTTTTCATATGTTCTTCCAGTTCTAAATCATTAAGCTTTCGCTGTGACGTATAATAAGCTACTATTCGAATGGTCTCTCCTATCTGAAAATGCTTCACCGCGCAACTTATTATGTCTTCATATTTTTCAAGAACCGTTTGTATTGCATCTAACTCTACTCGAAAACCTCTTATTTTAATCTGTCGGTCAACTCTCCCAACAAATTCAACATTACCATCTGGAAGCATTCTTCCACGATCCCCTGTTTTAAATACTTTATCCTCTTTATTTTCACCTGTACCAAATGGATTAGGAATAAACTTTTCAGCAGTTTTCTCCGGGTCATCTAAATATCCTAATGTACGATATGGTGTTCGAATATAGATTTCTCCTTCTTGGCCAACACAACAGCGTTCTCCATTTTCGTCAACTAGGAATATCTGTGTTCCTGAGATAGCTTTTCCAATCGGAATACTATTTCGCTTTACATCCTGCTTATGAATCCAGTAAAACATTTTTGCCAGTGTTGTTTCTGTCGGTCCATACATATTCACCAGCTGGATTCTTTCATCAAATAATTCATACCATCGTTCTAGCAGTTCTCCATTTACCAGCTCTCCTGCAAGCAATACATAAGTTAGTTCCCTAAAATCATCTTTTGTAATTGCTTCATTCTGCATCAGAATCCGGAACAGACTAGGTGTAGCATGTACCAGATTTATCTGATTACGATTTAGAAAATCCGTAAGTTTAACTGCACTTAAGATTTCTTCTCTTCCCTCCGGAATATAGATACAGGCTCCCACTGCCAAAGGCACCAGGGTATCTCGTAAAAATGGGTCATGACAGATCGGTGTAAATTGTGAAACATGAAAGTCACTGGTAATCTGAAATTCTCTTACTTCCCAGCTAATAAAATGATACATACCAATATTTCTTCCTACAATTCCTTTTGGTAATCCTGTTGTACCAGAAGAAAAATAAATGTACAGAGGTGACTGCTCATCGCAATCTTCCGTAAAAGCTATGTTTTTTCCAATAGTCTCATCCCGCTTACACACAACATAGTTCTCTCTGGAAATGATATCTTCTAACATAATACTTCCTGCATCATCTGTCAGTACAAAATCTGCATGTCCTTTGACCATATTTTTAACCATATTTTTAGGATATTTTACATCAACTGGCATGAAACATTTTCCTGCCTTAATAACTCCTACAATTGCGCAAATTGCCTCAAACGTATCCTTCATCAGGATTGAAATTACTTTTCCAGCAGGGGAATTTTTAAGGATTTGCTCGGCATAAAAGGAGGAATACTGGTCAATTTTTTCATATGTATAATAGTGATTCTGATAACAAATCGCATTACGTTCTGCATTTTTTTCAAAACTCTTTTTTAATATTCTTTGAATAATATGTTGGTTATTCAATGTCTCCCTCCATTCCTTCTATTTCCACATTTCTTTCACTCCATAAATATATTACAAAATATACTTACTGTCAAAACAAACATTAGATAATCTGTATCAAACGGAAGATTTAATTTAAATCCTTCCGTATGGTACTGCTGCTTTAACGTTTCCACATAATCGGCATTAAAGATACCCATCCTCTTTATGTTTGAATAAGACAGCATATCCAGAACATATTCATCCTCGCATTTTATTAGTTCTGGCACTCCATTGGCGACAAATGCAAATTTTGTTCTGTCTAATATTTGATCTGGCACAAGACCTCTTGCCATTTTCTTCAAAATATATTTTTCATTTAAATCTTTATTGAGTTTATATTTGGATGGTATCTGAAGAGCTAGTTCAACCATTTCCTGGTCTAGAAATGGATACCTTGCTTCTACTGAATTGGCAAATACCATTCGATCCCCATGGTCTGCTAGCAGATGTTCCGGAAGCCTTAGCTTATAGTCTGCATAATTTCTTTTCTGCTGCATATCCAGCCCCTTTAGGGTGCCATCATGGAATAATGGTCTTTTAATTGCAGAAAACTCATCTAATGCTGCAGCCTTGTCACTGGCGTAAAGTTTTCGCTTTACTCTTTCTAAGTCAGCCAGTTTCCTCTCATAGAAGAAATCTGGATCTCCAAATACAAGTGCACTTATATTTCGTTCTTCGTCATTTAGAAAATGTTCCTGATGCTTTCGTGTAACATCAAACTTATAGCCTACATAGCCACAGAATAATTCATCTGCACCTTCCCCTGTTAGCACTGCTTTTATCTTATTCTGATGAACCATTTCAGATAATGCCATGGACGCAGTATCATAACTCTCACGCAGTGGCGTTTCTGCATGATAGATAACAGATTTCATATATCGGCTAATATCATGCTCTGTAAATAATTTTTTATGATGAACCGATTTTACCTGCCTTTGTATGATTCGCTGATACTTAGATTCTGAAATGCTTCTATCCGAAAAATCAATGGCAAATGAATGGTACGTTGTCTGCATATGTTTGTGAATCATACAAGCGATAATAGAAGAATCTAATCCACCACTGATATAGAAACCGATTGGAACATCTGCAAATAAACGATTTTTGATTGCTTTCTCTAATGTTGTATATAGTTTCTCAATGTAATACTGCTCGCCGCGGTCTTCTATCTCTTCTGGGAACCTCATATCCCAGTATTCTTTCTGCACCACATCTTCTGCTTTTCGTATTTTCATATAATGTCCATTTTCCAGTGCATGGATGCCATCGAAAAAGGTTTGAGGTGCAAGACATCCTGGGAATGTCAAAAGCTGATCCACTGCATATAAATTCAGTTTTTTCTCTATACCTGGATACTCCAGCAAAGCTTTAATTTCCGAAGCAAACAAAAATTTATTATCTTGAATAGTGTAAAAGAATGGCGCAATTCCCATGTGGTCTCTGGCACAAAATATTTCCTGATTTTCCACATCATAAATGACGAATGCAAACTGCCCATTTAAATAATTAAGCATTTTTTCCTGGTACTGTTCATAGAGATGTAAAATCACTTCCACATCTACATTAGAACAAAACACATGCCCCTTGGCTTCTAAGTTTTTTCTCAATTCCCGAAAATTATAAATTTCTCCATTACAGATGAGAACCAACTTTTTATTCTCATTAAAAATCGGCTGCATGCCTCCTGCAAGATCGAGAAAACTCAACCTTGCAAAACCTAGACATGCTTTTTTATCCATAAATACTTCCTGTGCATCTGGTCCTCTGTGTTTCAATGTCTGTAACATGTTTTGAATGATATCCCGCTGTAATCTGTTTTCCCCTATCAGGTCAAACATACCTGCAATTCCACACATCCTACATGCCCCCTTATTTATAGTAAATCCAAGAAATCATCTGTCAGATCTAAGCTTAATTCATCCTGTTCTTCTTTCTGCAACTGAAGTCCCCGAATCAAACTGCTCTTTTCACAAACAATATCCAGAATCATCTGCTTGTACTGTTCTATCAGTCTTTCTACTGTATCTTTTGAGTATAACTCTGTAATATATTCTAGTGTTATGCACAATTTATTCCTTATAATCTCTGCCTCAAATAGCAAATCACTATTAACGGTCTTTCGCTTCAAAGGATAAATTGAAACTCCCGGATCTGCTTCTTCCATTTGGGCTACCCCTGTATTTTGCATAATAAATGTAACATCGTACAGCGGATTTCTTCCATTCTCACCTACATAGCCCGATGCTTTTACAATATCGTCAAAAGATACGATCTGATGCTCAAAGCAATCTAAAATCATTTTCTTTGACTCTGCAAAATGCTCGGTAAGCTGTGCTTGCTCCTGAACCTGAAATCTTAGTGGTATCGTATTGATAAATGCTCCAATACTATGAAGCAGCGCACTGTGATTTCTTCCGGATATNNCACTACATTGCCCTCTCCTGTCACTTTTTTCATCAGAATAGCCAACGTGGAACTCAAAAACATAAATAAAGTCAATTCATTCTGATTGATATAGCTTTCAATGTTCTCATATTCCTGTTCTGTAAAAGATATGGTAATCGAATCCCCTTCGTAATATCGCTTTGCTTCCCTTCTATAGTCTGGAATCAAATATGCTGTCTTCTTACAATCTTTGAACAGTTTCTGATAGAATTTTTCTCCATCTTGATAGCTTTGTGACATTCTGACCTTTTTCTCGTATGCGACATAATCTTTATACTGTACCACTTCCTCGCCTTCAAGTGATATTCCACGATATACCTGAATCAGCTCATTGATAATATTTTTTAAAGATACTCCATCCGCAATAATATGATGCATATCAACAAAAAGCAGATTCTTGCTTTCGCTTTCCAGTACATAGACACGAATCAGGAATAGCTTTTCAAAATAAAATGGGATTGACTGCAGCTTATCCATTTCTTCCTCTAACTTTGTATCTTCTGTCTTGATGACCTGAACTTCAAATAAAACATTTTCATGTACTTTCTGCGTAATCGAAGCACCATGTGCATGGAAGGTTGTACGAAGTATTTCGTGACGATTAACCAGTTCCTGACATGCATAATTCAGCTTCTCCATATCAATAGCTTCATTCATCTGTGCTGCAAATGACATATGCCAGCACACTTCGTCCTGATTGGCAACAGACATCAGATAAATCCTCTTTTGCGTCTGGGAAACTTCGTACTCATCCTGTTTTTCAGCATGCGGTATACTCTCTTCCTCTATGTTTCTGCTTTCAATTACTTGTGAAAGTGCCTTCACAGTCGGCCCTTCAAAGATTTCACGAATTGACAGCTTCACATGAAATGTCTTTGAAATCTCAGCTAACATATGTACTGCAAGTAAGGAATGTCCTCCCAATTCAAAGAAATTATCCTGTACTCCTATTCGTGGACGATGAAGGATACTCTCCCATATTTTCACTAACTTAAGCTCTGTATTGGTAACTGGCGGTAAATAGTTATCCTCTACATCGACAGACACAATATCCGGAAGTGCTCGTTTATTCACTTTTCCACTTGCATTTAACGGAATTCGGTCTAATCTTACGTATACCCTTGGTACCATATAATCTGGAAGTTTTCCTTTCAGATATTCTTTTAACTGTTCCACTGGAACTGATTCTTTTGCTACATAATATCCTACTAGATACTCATTGCCATATCCATCTTTCTTTCCTGTGACAACTGACTCGCCAACACCTTCATACTGTGAAAGAACGCCTTCAATTTCTTCACACTCAATTCTGTGTCCTCGGATTTTAACTTGACTATCTTTTCTTCCAATGTACTCAAGTTCCAGCTTGTGATTAAATCTTACGATATCACCTGTTCGATACATCTTTCCGTTTCCAAATGGATTTTGTACAAACTTTTCATCGGTTAGTTCCTTTTGGTTACGATACCCAAGTGCAAGTCCATCACCCGCGATACAAAGTTCTCCAGGAACCATTACAGGAACCTGTCTCATTTCCTCATTTACTACGTAAACATATGTATTCGCTAGAGGGTGTCCAATGTCCACAATTAACTTATCAGTCAGTCTGCTTATAGTTGACCAGATTGTTGTTTCAGTTGGACCATAAACGTTATAAATCTCTGCATTTGTACTCATTTGCAATTCTGCCAAAAGGATATCGGATACTTTTTCTCCACCAACTAAAATACATTTTAAACCTTTCATAGCACTCTTGCCATACTCCTCAGTCAAAAGCATCTTAATTCCTGATGGAGTCATCTGAATCAAATCAATTTCATGTTCTTTTATTAAATCTGCTAGTGCATCTGGTTCTAATCTTTCTCTATCATCTGCCAGAACGATTTCTAAACCGTTACTTAATGAAACATATAGCTCAAGCCCAAAGATATCAAACGTATAATTAGTTGAACTTAAAATTTTATGATACTCTGACAGGTGCAGTTTCTGTTCCATCGCAATAATAAAGTTATTTAGCGCAATATGAGGTATGACTACACCTTTTGGATTTCCAGTTGTTCCAGATGTATATAAAATATATACTGGAGAGTCTTTGGATACCAAAAGTTCTGGATTATCGCAAGCCGTCGTATAATCTAGCTGTTCTAAGTCTATTACCTTCCTCTTATCATAGGAAAAACCAGATACAAACGCATCCCCAATTACAACTTCCATATTACAGTCTTGTGCCATTTTCTCCATTCGCTCTACTGGAAATTCAGGATGTAATGGAACATATACTCCGCCAGCCTTCATAATTCCAAGTAAAGCCGCTACTAGATTAACGCTTCGTTTCATCATGACTCCGACGCAGTCTTCCTTTTTCAATCCAACTGCAAGCAGCTTATGGGCAATAATGTTAGCACGCTGGTTAAGTTCCTGGTACGTCAAGGTTACCCCCTTGCAAATAATAGCAACTTTATCTGGATAACATCTGGCTGTTCTTTCAAAACGACGGAATGCAAGTAAATCATGGTCGTAATCTGTTTGTGTTTTATTGACTGATGCAAATGCTTTCCTATCTTCTTCTGTAAGAATAGTAATATCCTTTATTCGAATATCTTCTTTCTGACTTACCTGCTGCAATACGAGGTCTAAATGCCTTGCAAACTGTTCTAAATCTCTTTCATCATATCTGCTTGTGTTGTAACATATCTTAAACGAAATACTTTCCTCTTCAGGGAATATACTAATATACAAGCCATAGTTGGTATGTTCAAAAAATGATGTTTCCAAAACGGTAAATGGACGTTTACCTGTATTATTGGCAATTTTCATAAGTTCCTTCTCAAACGGATAGTTCTCGTAGGCAATTACACAGTCAAAGAATGCATTTCCCTGAAAATATGCAGACTGAAGTTCTGCAAGTGATGTATACGCATTCTCCTCTAAAAGACTGATTCCTTCTTCCACTGATTTGGCTAGTTCATGAAACTTTTCTTGTTCTGTTACTGTCGCCCTTAATGGAAGTGTATTAATGAGCATTCCAACCATATCGGTTACTCCTGGAAGTTCTGTTCTTCTTCCCGATACCACATTTCCAATTACCGCATCCGAACTCATATTATAAATCTGTAATAATCTTAAAATAGCTGCTGCAATTGATGTATAGACAGAAACATGATTTTTGTTACAGTATTCTTTGAGCTCTGGCAAGGAAGTCTTAGAAAGCATAAAGGTATACTCGTTCACCTGATTGCCTTCCCCATTTTTTCTTCCCACAAACGAGGTGGTTTCTTCAATTCCAGATAAATACGCTTCAAATTGTTTGACAGAATATGCAGGATTCTTTCTGCTTCTCCACTTCACATACTCACTAAAATGTGTCACTGGCTGTCCTAATTCCTCGTCTGTATCTGCATAGCAAGCTAAAAATTCCTGTACCAGTTTTCCAAAGCTCCATCCATCCAGAATTATATGATGAAAACTCCAAACAAGCTGGTATCTGTCCTCTGCTAACTGAATCAGTGTAATCCGAAGCATTATGTCTTTTTCCAAGTCAAATCCTCTTGCCCTGTCTTCTTTCAAATAATTTCTAATAAATGATTGCTTTTCCTCTTCTGAATAGGCACTACAATCCACATATTGTACGGTCTCATTTCTCGTCTGAAGCACAATCTGCTGTGGCACCCTAATGTCCTG
>DBKX01000233.1:2651-6533 GCA_002297865.1 Lachnoclostridium sp. UBA739 | reverse complement strand
TTGAAGATAATCTGTATTCTTTCTTCTCTAAGGCATCTGTCTTACGCTCTAAAGTCTCTTCCTTAGTTGTGACACGTTTTTCATAGCGTTGCAATTCAGCTCTTCGTTCCTTAATCTCTTTGTCTAATTCATTCTTTGTTCGAAGTGACTCTTCCTTTGCTTCTAATAAAGCTTCTCGCTTTTTGGTTTCCGCTGTTTTTAAAGCTTCATCAATAATTTCCCTAGCTTTTTCTTCAGCACTTCCGACTTTGCTTTCCACAAATTTGATTCGATAAGAGATTGCAGCTTTCCATGTAATAAAGATTGCTACAGCAACTACAACAAGCGCTATTACAACTACTTTAACTACATCACCCACAGGAGCACCTCCTTATTAAGTTTTCATTGTACATAAATACAACATATAAATTTTATACTTTTTTGGTTGTATTGTCAAGTAACGATACCGTCAATTTATGCAAAACGTCAATAGTTCTGCCAAATACTGGATATCGTGTTCAATTTATCTAAGTTCATTGTATGAATTTACGGCTGTAAGAATTCTATCTCTCTTCTAATATCAGAGGGTGAAAAACCTTTTCGATATAACTGCATAAACAGTTTTTCCTTCTCTTTTGGAGTCATCTCTGATAAATTTGAAACTTTTTTCCTAATGAGATAACGAAGTTCTTCCTGATCGTCGTGATACTCATCTAAATAGTATCCAATTTTCTCGCTGTCAAACCCTTTTTTCTTCAATTCCTGTTTTAAAAGTGTACGGCTTTTTCCCTTTCCATGATACCGAATGTAAGTCTCCAAATGATTATCTTCATTAATATAATGATAGGAATGCAAAAACGCAATTGTTTCTTCTATAAGAAACTCTGGAAAACATTCTCGCTTTAACTTATCCCTTAACTCTTTTTCTGTCTTGTCGGACCGTATAAGTAAATCCATCGCTTTTTTCTTAGCACGTTTCCCTACATAGTCGTTCATAAATTCCTCATAAGCATCTTCACTAATCTCAGTATCCTGTTCCAAATCAAATTTTCGAATCTCTGAACGGTAACAGATACACTCTACACCATTATCAAATGTAATTTTCGTTTTCTTAGTATTAATGGATTCTGTATGAATAATATACATATTTACCTCTAAAAATACCGACTTAAAATCCATTGTCTTTACAGTAGACCACCTGATATACTGCATACAATCTGCTGCTTTCTAGGTATCTCTGAAAAAGAAATTATTCGACTTTAAATCGGTTTATATTACTGCGTATTTGCAAAAGTATTATTTTTTATTGTCTTCTTTTTTTTCACCTGGATTCTTCTCTGCTTCCTCTTCTGGAAGTTCTCCTGTACCAGGCACTAAGTTATACTTTTCACGTACCTTTTGTTCAATCTCTAAGAATACAAGTGGATTTTCTTTTAGATACTGTTTTGCATTTTCACGTCCCTGACCAATCTTAGCATCATTATACGCATACCATGCACCACTTTTTACGATTATATTCTCGTTGGCAGCCAAATCAAGAATATCTCCTTCTCTTGAAATTCCTTTACCAAACATAATGTCAAACTCTGCTTCTCTAAATGGAGGCGCCACTTTATTCTTAACAACTTTTACTCTTGTACGGTTGCCAACAACTTCACCGCCCTGCTTTAAGGCTTCAATTCTTCTTACATCCATACGAATGGAGGAATAGAACTTAAGCGCTCTACCACCTGTTGTTGTTTCTGGATTGCCGAACATAACACCAACTTTTTCACGTAACTGATTGATAAAGATTACGACACAGTTTGACTTGCTTACAATTGCAGTAAGCTTACGTAATGCCTGAGACATCAAACGAGCTTGAAGACCTACGTGGGAATCACCCATATCCCCATCAATCTCTGCCTTTGGAACAAGAGCAGCAACGGAGTCTACAATGATAATGTCAACAGCACCAGAACGTACCATCATCTCTGTAATCTCTAGCGCCTGTTCCCCGTTGTCTGGCTGGGAAATGTATAAGTTATCAATATCAACCCCTATGTTTTTCGCATAAACAGGATCAAGGGCATGTTCTGCATCAATAAATCCTGCAATTCCGCCTCTCTTCTGCNNTAAATCCTGCAATACCACCACTCTTCTGTGTCTCTGCAACCATATGAAGTGCTACCGTTGTCTTACCACTGGATTCTGGTCCATAAATCTCAATGATACGTCCCTTTGGTACACCACCAAGTCCTAGTGCAATATCCAGACTAATAGAACCTGTTGGAATTGTCTCGATATTCATATGTGCACTTGTGTCGCCTAATTTCATAACGGAGCCTTTACCGTATTGTTTCTCTATCTGTGATAAAGCGGATTCTAGCGCTTTCATTTTGTTCTCGTCCTTAATCATAATATTCTCCTTCACATCCGAACTAATGTTCTTGTTTGTATTAATAGTAATATACTTTTCTTTGGTTGTCAACAGATTTTTCTCTATCTGACATATGGCAGAATGACATCAGAAGCACTGTAAACTTGCCAAAAAGTATAGAATGGCAGATAAATAATAATGCATATTATATAATCGTTTGGGTTCAAAAATGAATTGAATTAGCTTAGATTGAATAGATATGTACGCCGTTAAGTATAGCATGGATGTTGACATTTGTAAATGTAATTTGAAGGTACTTTTATGATGTTTTTCGACATTGGATTCATATGGTAGTGTAAATTAACATAATTTCCACAAAAAGCAGTAGAATTTCGATAACTACATTTCTACTGCTTTTCCCCCACTCATAATTTACAATTTTTCTCTTGTGCATCTCCATTAGCTGCCTTTTACTTCTAATCAAGCTGCAACACTTGCGCTATTTTATCCAAATACATCGTACCAGCTCGTTCCCCAAACAGGATTTTCCCAAGATACTGTTTGGAGGTTCCAATTTCCTCGGCTAGATCAACTTGTGTCTTATTCAGTTCAATCAATCTGTGTTTGACTTCTTTTCCGTACGGCGTTAATTCTCTCTTTCTTCCCATTCTATCAAGTCCTTTCTTCCTAACATACATATGTCCCATGCACAAAAGGGGGCTGCGCATAGGACAAGGGCAACAAACGTCGAATCTTTCTTCCTGCCACTGAAATACTTGTCCGCATCGCTGTCTATGTATTACAGGTCGGCACATCAGCACTTTATGCGAAGCTTGTATGTTTTGTAGTTCTGTTTTTAGAACTAAGAAACATGTGCTGTTGTGCTTTCCATATGCAATTATATACTTTGTTTGTGATGATTCAAGAAATGTTGTATGATGTATGTTAGAAAGTGGGATGAAATGGAGAGTTAGATGGGGTTAGTTCGGTTTTTCCATATTATAGAAGTAAGGATAAAAGCATGATTTGATATCACCATGCTTTTTATCCTTACTTCTACGTCGAATTACAAATCATTCTTTGCGAAACTTCTCTTTTACCTTTTCAGGTACTTTGTCTTGATATATCCAAAATCGACAAGCGCTATTCACATCTTTACTTAGATTTGCTTCCACCATTTTTTTGCAGAGATGCAAAGTTATATTCTTTCTCAAGATCATCCCTCCTTTCCGTTCTATTTCATTTCCTTTTAAGATCTGATTTTTTGAACAATTTCCTTATGTTTAAAGGTTGGAATCGCTAGATTCTCATTATTTGATATGGTTATGCAGCCTTTTACCAGTCTAATTACTTCGCGCTTATTTACAATGGTATCTCTACATACTCGAACAAAGGTATTCGATACTTCGTTCTCTAGAGCAGCAATTGTTCCATTAATACAAATAGGACCGTTTTTTGTTGCAACAAGTATCTTTCGTCCGTCTGTTCGAATATAAAGAATCTCACTTTCCTTTAATTCAATATTCTCACGATTCCTTCTAACT
>DBKX01000233.1:0-2645 GCA_002297865.1 Lachnoclostridium sp. UBA739 | reverse complement strand
TCTAACCGTCAATACTTTCGCATTACTATTTTCCATACTTTCCTTTCCCCATTTTTCCATAAGAACACGATAAAATATTTTTTCAAACGCTTTCGCATCAACTGGTTTATCAAGAAATCCAACTGGTGATAACTTATTTGCCTTTTTTATATTTTCACCAAATGCTGTAATAAAAATAAGATCTACCAAGGGATGATACCTTATAATTTCTCTTCCAATTGCAATACCATTTCTCTTTCCTACTTCGATATCCAAAAGAGCAACATCAATACGATTTTCCCGAATAAACTGTCCAAGGTTCTCTCCAGCAAAAGAAAAAGATTTTACATTCAACCCAACACTGTATTTGCTGGCAAACTGCTGTATGTATTTCAAATTCACATTTAAAAAAATATCATTATCCTCTACGATCAGTACATCTAATAACATCCCGACTTTCCCTCTCATTCTAACACTGCTATTTCATCTGGTAAAATTATCCTTATACTGAATTTCCCATCACGATAGCGAATATCAACATCCCCATTATTTTGCAAAACGTAGTCATAGATAATTCCAATCCCCTTTCCATGACTATATTTATTGGACTTACTTGTAAGAAAAACGCCCATACTATCTATCTTTGGTTCCTCTACATAAGGATTAATACATTCCATCACTAAGTTATTCTGTTTCACATATACGCAAAACTCGACAATTCTTTCTTTTTTGCTTTTTACTTTTTCCGTTGCTTCAATGGCATTGTCAATTACATTGTTAAGAATCGAATTTAATTCATGCATTGGCATTTTGATATCATCCACACGAATATCACATTCCAAGTCAACATCATGCTGTTTCGCTTTTGCTCTTTTTTCAAACAGAATCACAGCTAAAATCGAGTTTGTAACGTCTGTGACTCTCCCTCTTTTTACCTCAGGAATTAATTTTTGTACATATTGGATGATTTCATTCATCATATTCTTCTCCGCCATTAGTTGAAGCGTGCTTAAGTGATTAGTCATGTCATGAATAATCTTTTGTGATTTACTGATTTTTTCCTGTGTATGATTTAACATTGTAATTTGCTTATCGGTAAATTCTATAACTTCTTGATATTCCTGTTCCTTCTTTTTATACTTCACAATGTAATAGGATGAATACAATAAAATCACTATTTCATATACGAGAACAATCAACGTTCCTATAAAAAATATTGAATTCCCTTGCTCATAAGACTTACAAAACAGAACGCCCAATACGAGCTCGTCTACTAAAAAACTCAAAAAAACCATAAGAAAAATTCTACTATTATCGATAGCACAACCGTATTGTTTGTCCACATTTACTAAAAATGCCAGCACCCAAATACTTATTCCTTGCATAACCAATATTGCAATCAGCTTTATTAAATTATTTCCAGATACTAAATAAAGAGTAAACTGTGACAAAACCATTAACAGAATTGTTAATATGTATTCAGCTACTGTATTAATGAAAAACTGTATAACCAGATAGATAAATGCTTTTCTTTTAGAAATATCATAAAATCCAACAACATAAAAGACTTTCAGTAAAATAAGACTATTATTTATCAGATATGAAATTTCTGCATTTTTCGCAAACATCTCTAACAAAAACGGCTGCGCCACAACATACCCAATTATTCCAAGCAAGGCAATCACTCGAAATCCTGCTCTTCCATTTTTCCTCTGTGCAATTTTCGAAAAAAACCAGTCAACCGCTATAGGATCAACAATATTAATACCAATCAGAATACCTGTATAAATCAGTTCCCCCACGACTTCCACTCCCCAAACCATTTTGTATTTTTACAGAATTCTACCATATTTATAGATATATCGTATCATATTATGCATAATTTAGCAATTACAGTAATTCATTTAAGGTTACAAAAATCCAATTTCAAGAGTTCTTCCTGTTTAGTCACCTATTTTCACCTTTATTTGTCATTGTCATCCATTCATAATCCATCTAAAATTTAATTTACTAGTAATCAAACCTTGGAAATATGACATGAAATAGATGTGCATTCGTTTTCAGAAAGGAATTACTATGAATATAAACTTTTCAATTGGATATTACTGTTCTATGCACTTAACAGTAAGTCCGCTTTGCTGGTTTCTTTAATCATCTGAGTCCACTGGCTGATTTCCCTACTTCTATGCTTCTCCTTTTTCGTACAAAAAATAACTGCCAGACCTCGAAAGAATCCAGCAGTTAGTGTAAAATATAAGTATGCAACAACCTATACATTTACAAAAAGATTATACAAAAAATGCGGACGGATATCAATTAAAACTTCCGCTAAATATTGAAACAATTATTCCAAAAGATGATTCTGTGCGGTTACTAAGTCAGTTTGTGGAGGCAATGGATTTGACTGACCTATATTCTACATATGAAAGAATAAATACAGTATCCCCAAGAACACTTCTTAAAATTATGCTTTACTCTTACATGAATGGAGATTTTTCCACACGTTCCATGGAGCTTAACTGTAAGAGGGATATTAACTTCATGTTCCTTTTGGAAGGTGCGCCGGCACCTGACCATTCCACATTTGCACGTTTTCGAAGCATTCATTTCGCCCCTTGCGCAAAACGTATTCTTGCAGAGATGTCCAATGCACTTTTTGACTTGGG
>DBKX01000217.1:4036-7581 GCA_002297865.1 Lachnoclostridium sp. UBA739 | reverse complement strand
AAAAAAAATCTCGTATGAAATAACGAGAAGCCTATAAAGGCAGGGGAATCGGATTTACCCAGAATATCCGGTGAATTATTAACTTTTAAAGTGATTGCAACATGAGAGCAAACAAAGAAACTTTAAGTAAACTTCGTAAGTTGTATTACAACTTGACAGGTAGTGCAGCAGTTTTTGATGATTACTGCTTCTATAACTTCTGGTGTGACCATGGCACTTGGTTTCAGTGCTTCTGGCTTTTGAAAAATGCTATTGACAAAATGCTTGAGGAAGGCAAAATGCCAATGTATAGACTCTACAGTTTGGACAAAGAGGCTCTTCCTTACGAAAACGTGGATGGTTATTACAAATTCAAAATTGCTTAGTTATGGAAGTTTTTAATTTCTATCGTACAGACCAGTGGAATACTCATTCAAGTGAGGACTTGGTTTATGTTGGAACCAATAAAGAGGCAAGCATCAAAAAACTTATGAAGTTGGAAAATGAGCCAATTACAGAGGAGCAAGCTGATGATTTACGCAGAATGAATCAAAGCCAATGCAGTGGCTTGTCTTATGAGTGGTGTATCGTAATTGTTCAACTTAATAAAGTCTTGGAATAATATGGGAAATAGATTATTAACAGAAGAGTTGGTGAAGGCTTTTAAAAGCCACCAACTCTATTCACAGGAAGGTAAGAAAAAAGATGCTACTTGCATTTGTGTTTTTCATATCGGAAACATCAAATGGTATGTTTTGGAAGGTCAGCAAGAAGGGGAGGACTTTACTATCTACTCTATTGTAGTAGGAATGGGAGATACCGAATTCGGATATGCTTCTCTTAATGAAATGGAGCAGATTCAGATAAGAACCGGTTTACCGATCTGCCCTATCGCAAAGATAGAACAAGATAAAACTTTCCGCCCTACAAAGCTGAAGGACATCAAGGACGCAGAAGTTAGGTCTTTTTTATGCAAAATATATGATTGAATGTTAAAACTAGCCATCCGTTTAAACGGATGGCTAATAAAAATAGTATCTTTGTACATTAAAAATGTAATAATATGGAAAAAAGAAACAAGAATATCCCTTTTGAGCATCAAATGCTTTTTATTATAAGAGACTATGACAAGAAAGTACTTGAAGTAACTGAGCTTCGCAAGGAAGTAGAGGAGCTATCAAATGCACTTGAAATGCTAGGAGGCAAGAATGCTTTGTCTAGCTTGAAGGTAAAATATCACAACTTGGCTCAGAAGTATGACCAAACAAATGATAAGTTGAAAAGAGTTGAAGGTGAATTGAAAAATAAAACAGAGCAGGTTGCAGCTGTGAATAAAAAATATAACAAATCATTGGACACTATAAGCAACTACAAAAATTGCCTTATTAATGTGCAAAATAAGTTGTGTGATGCTTTAGCTCTAGTAGAGGTTTCTTCTTTGAGAAAGTTACTCAATAAAGTTAATAAAACTTTGAATAAATAAGTTTATAACATAGCCCTCGACAACACGGTTAAGTCAATTGGTTATGAATAAACAACAAGTGCTCACCTACATCAAGGCATACGAAAAAGAAATGAGCGGTAGTGATATTGAATATACTATTACTGATGAGAAAGAGTTGAAAGATGGAGCAAGCCTTTATCTTTTTGAATATAAGGAGGATGGATATAACATAATGTCCTCAGCCATTGGCTACGAAGACGGTTATGTTTTTGTCCTTACAGATTGGCAAGGTTCACGTCCTGAAACAATCGATGAGGTTGAGAATTATTCTTGGATAAGAGTAGATGGTATGCCAGCCATTAATTTCTTGGGACTCCCGAGAATCTTAGAATAAACTAACACTATAATTTTACGACAATGATACAATTATTATTACAATTAGGCAAAGATAACAAGGTGTGCAATAATACGGAAGAGGCTATAGAATTTATTTCCAACTTCGGACACCTTACAAGTGCCGGTAAGAAAAGGCTTGAAGGATTGTTCTCCGGAAGGATATCAATCCACCGTGATTTCGCTTGGATGATGCCAAAGCATATTCCAGAACTTAAGAATTATCCAGAGCAATCTTGTAGAATGTGGGTAAAGCCTTATCCTAAGAAAGAAATCACCCCGATTTCTTTAGATGAAGTAAGAAAAGCAGTTGAAGGCATGGGTTACAAAAAAATACGACTATGAAAGGAAAAATAATGCGTTATGTAGCCAACGACATCCAAAAAACAATGAAACGTCTTGGCGTTTGGGCAGAGTTCACTCCAATCGAGATTGACGGAAGAATAAATATTTCTAGTGCAGATTTCGATTTACACCCTATGATATTCAAATCTATCCACGTTAATGGTGCTGTGTATGTAGTAAAGTCAGACAATGATATAATCATTCGTGTTCGTCTTGGTTATGATTACGTTGATTGGAACGATAGTATCAATGGAACATATATTGGAATGATGGAGTACATCATAAATGCCAATAATTACGACAATGATACCGTATATGAAAATGGTTCCATCACCACCATTAAAAAGATAAAGAGCGTAACAGTTTAACACGTACTATTATGGTTAAAAATAATGATTGCGTAACTATTCATTTTAAAGGTCATACCTTTAAAACATGGGAGGGTTTCAATGAGTTCCAAAAGCAACAAGCTTTAAATAACCCAAGTTTTGATACTATTGTTTGGGACTATATGGAGCATAATGAACAGTATTTTGTAAATGGCCAAATGATACCTAAACAAGGAAAACAAGGCAAAGGGAAATGTACCTACAAAGGTAAAGTCTATGAGGGGGATATGGAATACGTAGGTAGAAAGCTGTATGTCGGGGGTGAATTTGTAAAAGAAGTATGAGTGGCTAATACAGTAGCCAATTTGATATGTTTTCAAATGGGCTACTGTATTGCTAAACCAATAACCTGGAACGTACAATCATAACTTTTTTGTTCAGATATACATTACCATCTTCTCGAAGTTGGTGACGTAGATATATCTCACTAACACCTATCTCTTTATCAGACAGATAATTATATATAGTAGATACACTACCAAAGTAGTAATTCTTATGATTTGCTAAAAAGTGAACATGTATAATTTTTCTTTCTTTTCCCATATCTATTTTTTTGCAAATATACCAAATGTTTAATATATGTGATATATCTAAACGTTTCTTTTAATTTTATTTAATATTTTAACTGACTTTTTATTATTATATGTTTATGTATATATGTGACTATGCAATAGCGTAACTATATTCTTATATACATATGCAGTAGCATACTGCTATACCTATAGAATTATCCTCGTTATCACTTCACACTCGATTTTTATCATTTTCTCTTCCTAGACCGTCATCCCCAGGCTTTTTACTTTGCAAATCTATGCCAACTCTGTGAGATACCAAGAACCAGGTCTGTTAGACCATTATCTCACTAGATTTTTATTGGAAGCCTTCCACGATTTACTTCATAAATCGGGTATTCCAAGAAAAATACTACGAGATTTCTTGGTTTTCTCACTTGGGAGTCGGCATTTCTTATTGCACGTAAAAAGGCATAGGGGATG
>DBKX01000217.1:0-4005 GCA_002297865.1 Lachnoclostridium sp. UBA739 | reverse complement strand
AATGTCTCAAAAAAAATCTCGTATGAAATAACGAGAAGCCTATAAAGGCAGGGGAATCGGATTTACCCAGAATATCCGGATTTGTCTAGTCCTCTTCTGAGGGTTTTAATATTAATAATTTTAATTGAAAATTATGAATGAATTTTTAAAGTATGCAGAAGAAATGAATTGGAGTTACTGTCAGTCAGAATCTCCTAGCGAAGGACAAACTTGTGTTGAGTTAGAAACAAATTCCCCACAAGACCAGGACTTCATTGTAACCATTTGGTTCGAAACCGACAACGAAAGCGACTTTGCCAACAAGCTAGAGGAGTACTGGAGAGGGTTTAATCCAAGCGAGGAGGCGGTGAACAGGATAGGCCATGACGGACACGGAACGAACGGTGCGCCTCACGACCTACAGGACATCCTAAACGATATGGTGGACTGCAAAGAAATGCTCCGTGAATTGGTGGTAGCATATCACAACCACGCCTTCCAGGACAAGAAGTTTGAAAATTATAGAAACGGACTGACATGTAATAGTGACAGCTATAATCTTACAGACGGAGAATTGCAGGCAGTGTCTAACATTCTAACGTCCATTGAGAATGCAAGAACATATTCCTCCTACCTTCACAATAACCCTGTTAGATGGGAACTTGACGACATGTTGGAAAGATTCAAGAACGAAGTGAGGGACAAGCTGGAATCAGCATTCACAAACAGAGTGTAAACATAAAACGCTACAAAATGTAGCGTTTCAATAATAAAAAACATAAAGATTATGGGAGTAGTAGTTTTATATTTGTTTTTCGCACTGTTTATCAAGTGCTTTGGAAACGCTTTTCTTCATTCGGGCGATGATTGGCACCGTGATAGATAATATATTTGAGAAAAGTTAATTTAAGTGTTAAAATAAGACTTTTATCACTAAATATAATTTAGTTCGTTTTTTATTGTGTAACTTTGCAAAAAATGTCATCAATATGATTAGAGCAACAAAAAAAATAGCGATGGAAGAGTTAGGGTTCAAGCAGATTCAACTCTTAAGTCTAGAGAAACTTGGTATCTGTGATACTTACCAACTTGCTGCCTTCCTTAATACAATTAATGAGGATGAGCCTAATTATGAGGTATTTCAAATGCGCTTAGTAAGCGATGGTAATTCTAAGATGAATAATGCAAGAACTATCATCACTGTTGTAAAAACTCTCTTTGCGGTTGAATTACTAACTAACAAGATAGCTCTGAAATATTATTATTATACTGCTAGTTACTGGGATGATAACATCTGTGCCGTGATGAATAAATATGGTACATACGCTACTGATAAAAATTACTTTAACCTTGCAGTGGTAATAAAAAATATAGCTGAATCATGTAATGTACAATCGAAAAATATTTGTATTAATTCGTTTTTTGAAATTGATAAAGAAGCATACGATGAGTTTCAAAAAGCATAAGCTAAGTTGAACAGATTTAATATAATATGGGAAAGATTATCATTGCAGGATGCAGAGACTTTAACAACTACGAGTTACTGAAAGAAAGGTGTGACTATCTCCTTCAAAACCAAAAGAAGGAAGATATAGTCATCATAAGCGGTCATGCCTCTGGTGCCGATACCTTGGGCGAGAGGTACGCCAAGGAGCGAGGCTTGAAGCTGGAGACCTATCCTGCTGACTGGCGAACTCACGGTAAGGCTGCAGGGCCTATCCGAAACGCACAGATGGCAAGCGTATCTGATGCCCTTATCGCCTTTTGGGATGGCAAGAGTCGTGGTACCAAAAATATGATAGATACAGCCACCAAGCAAGGCTTGCAGGTGGCAGTAATTCAATATAACAAATAATAGCCCTCGACATCACGGTCAAGTCATATGTTATGAATCTGAAAATTAAGAATGATAGTAAAGTATATGAAGTAGTAGATAGTTCTTGGTTTTATCAAAATACCGAGACCATTTCTGAATATGACGGACAAGGGGAAATATATGGCTTTCTTCTTGAATCTGTAGAAAATACAGACATTGAACCGGAATACAAGAATTGGTTGAAAGAACATGAAGCTGATTATTACTTCGAGATTGCCAAGAGCAACGACAATGATTTCTATGCTGTTGCAGGTTGCCGTGATACCATCGTTTCTTACGCTGTGCAGATTGAAAATCCTGATGAGGATGAGATTTCTGATGGTGGTATTGCCGAATATGTCCGAGCGATGTGCGAGGCAAGCAACGCTGCCGTAGCAAAACTAGAATTTAAGGATTGCAAAGGAGGCATTGATGTTGCTGTTATAGCAAGGAAGCGTGGCGCTGTAACAGACGACGAGTTTAATATTGACCAAATTAAACTCATCAAGACTCTTGCTGAGAAGGAACTTGCACAAGGTTGTGCTGACAAGGAATCAATGAAAGCGATCATTAAGGTATGCAAATATCGCATCAATGAAGAGTAAGACACACAGAATATATCATAACGACATCATACTGTAGATGTTTGCAATAAGTTTAACAAGAAAAAAATGACAAAGGTACAAACAACATTATCGGTTAAGATTAACAAAGACCTTGAAAAGGGAGTTGTTGAGATCGTTAGTCCAAGTACAAATGGAGCGCCAATCCCTGTAACTTTACTCGTTAAGCTTCTGGAAGCTATGAATAAAGTAGAAATGGAATGGAATGAACAACTAAGGAAAGGATAGACAATGAGACCGTTTATAGAATACATGGGCAATCTCAAATGGCGCAACGATGATGGTGAAATCAGAGGCAAACAGATTTTTATCAACGACCGTAATGGAATCTTCATCCATGCCCAGGAACTTGCAAAAGACAAGAAAGAGGTTAGACTACAACTTGTGATTCTTCACTACAATAAAAACTTGTATAACGATAGCACAAAATATGAGTGGTACGATTACAAGGATGGTAAGTTTTTAAAAGTATAATTTTGCGTATGGAAAAAGAAGTTTTGAAACAAAACACCTCTACGGAGAGAAATGACTATATTCCGACTGGAGTTCAAAAAGAGTTTTCTGTTTCTTGCGAAAGTTCCGAGAAACAAAAATCTCGTGTTATATATCCTGTCAAAAAGGAGTTTATAAGGCGCATCTTCGATGGCACTAAAGCTGTTGAATTCCGTAAGGCTTTTTGCAAGAAAGAGATTTCCTCGATTATCCTCTACGAATCTAGGGGTAGTGGAAAAGTGGTAGGAGAATGCCAGGTTGTTGGCAAAATATGCAGCGAGCCTTCTAAAATGTGGATGCTGTGCAAGGAATATGCTGGTATCGAAGAGGAAGATTTCTTTGCTTACTTCAAGGGATGTAGTAAGGCTTGTGCTTATATTCTAGGGGATGTTAATATTTTCCTTTCTCCAAAATCGTTACAAGACTATGGGGTGAAATCTGCTCCTCAAAATTATGTTTATGTTGAATAGTACAAAAGATATTTGATATGGGAAATAATACGTGTTTTATTCCGGGGGATGTGGTAATGACTAATGGTAAGCCTATTGGTACAGCTGAAAATGTTGCTTATAGAATCATAACTTGCGACCCTACAAAAAGTATGGTTTTGGCTGACGGAACGACACTTAATGGTAAGGTGGAATTGGAGAATGTCATAGGTACACAAACACAAAACAAAGGCTTCCCGTGGCATAACTGCAAGGGATTCCTTGTTGGAGATTGCGAAGCTTGGTATGATGATATTGTACCGATTAAACTTACACCTAATATCCTAGTATTTAATGGGTGGAGTAAAGATAATAACTGTTATTACAAAAATTTCAATAACAAACTAGTCTATCTTACACCTGTGGTTGATAAATGGGTAATAGAACTTTTTAGTGCTACTGCAATAAGCGTAAAATACGTACACCAATTACAACATTTCTTGTTTGGATTGGATATAGAGTGTTCCATAATAGTTTGACAATATTTAAAGATAGTAAAGATGAAAAAAATGACAAGGAACGAGGCTGCAGACTTTCTTGGGGTTGAACCACAAACCATAACAAATTG
>DBKX01000282.1 GCA_002297865.1 Lachnoclostridium sp. UBA739 | reverse complement strand
TAACATACTCATTGTTAAGAACCATGGAATTAAGCCTGCATTAAAATACATGGTAATTACGATAAATCGATACCAGAAGCTTCTCTTCCACATTTCCTTCTGTGTAACCAGATATCCTGTTAAACCAGAAGCCATAACCATTAGTGCTGTTCCTATTACAGTTCTCGCTAATGAAACAATAATGGAAGTACCTAGCGCACTTACATTTTTCAGTGCCATATAATTCTTAAAATGTATCCCCTGTGGGAAGAATTTAATTGCACCAATACGAACTAAATCATTGTCACTAATTGTATTGATAAACAAATAATAGAACGGGAATATGCATATTAGTGTAAAAATGAAAAACACAGTGTAATTGATAATATTAAATACATAATCTCCTGGTTTTAAACGATACTGCCTTTTCTTAGGCTTGTATTTTTTCTTCTTTGTTTCTGTTGCCTCCATATGCTTATCCCTCCTTATACAATACTTTCACCACGAACTGCTTTTGATATTTTATTGGCTACAAATAACAGAACAACACTGATAATTGATTTTGCCATACCAACTACTGTTGACAGTGGGATGATACCTTTTCCAATACCTAATTTATAAACATATAAATCAAGTACATTGATGTATTGTGCATTGTCAGCGTTCTGGAATACTAAGTACTGCTCCAAACCATTATTTAAGATACCTGCTACTGCTAATAATAAAAGTACGCAGAACGTAGGCATCAGACTTGGAACTGTAATATTCCACATTCGCTGGAATCGTCCCGCACCATCTACAGTTGCTGCTTCATAGAGCTGCTGGTCAATACCAGATATGGCTGCTATGTAAATAATTGCATTCCATCCAAGTGACTTCCACATTCCCCAGCCAAACATCTTTAACCAGACATGGTTACTTCCAAGTAAGAAGTTTTTTCCTTCTGACATAATACCTGCATCTACTAAAGTAGTACTTAAAAATCCGTCTGTAGAAAAGATAGCAAAGGCTACCGCATAAACCAGTACCCAGCTGATAAAGTTTGGTATAGTGGTAAAAATCTGTACAAATCTTCGGAATCTGTTACTTTTGATTTCTGTCAAGAAAATAGCAAATGTCATAGGCACCCATAACATTGCAATGTTTAAGAAACTCATTGCCAAAGTGTTACGGATTACTCGAACAATATCTCGACGAGTTGCAGCATTTTTAAATAGATATGCAAACCATTTAAATCCTACAAACTTATCCATTGTAAGTGTATCTCCTGCTTTATATTGGAAGAACGCAAAACGCCATCCGGCTAAAGGAAGATAACTGAATACAAAACATAACGAAATAAATGGTAATAACAATAAGAAAAGCTGATATTTTGGAAGCATCTCGTACTTATCATCCTGATTAGGTTTTGGCAGAATAATAAGTTCCATCACGGATAAAATCAGCATAATTATAACTAAAATAAGAAGTATTGTAAATCCGTTTGGTAAAACTGGTGCAACTTTTTTCAGATTACCTGTATTCTGTAACTGCGTGTAAGCAACATAAATACCAATAAAGCTTACTCCTGCTATTAACGCTCCTAACGTGGAAAAATAAGAACCTAACTTTCTTAACTTTCTTTCTCCAAGTGACATACATCCACCTGCTGCACAAATTGCAATACCAATTATCATAACCAAACTGGATACAAATACAATATGCAAGGTAGATTCCTGTACCCATCCTTTGTTGATACATCGTCCAAAATTATTCGTTAACTGATTATAAAACAAACCTGACGTAAACAGGGATAAATTCTTATTGATTAACCCTGATATTTTTGAAGGATTCAATCCAGGTACGAACAAACATACCACAAGTAATATGGTAACAATTCGAACGGCTACTAGTAACGCACCCGTAACCTTTTTTGACTTTGCTTCCTCCATCTTCTTATCGCTCCTCTCCTGTTTCTCTTGTTAAAATTATAGAATTAAAAGTGAAATATGACTACACCAAAATCTTGATACAATTTACCCTATTAATTTGATTCCGCTTTATTTCACTTTTGGAATTTTTAATGTAACCTTTGTTCCCTCTCCCTCTTTACTAGCAATTGTCAGTCCAAAATCCTCACCATACTGAAGCTTTATTCGCTGATTTACATTGCTTATTCCGATGTGGGTTCGGTCTAATGTTTCAAAATCATTTAGATTTTTCATAATTTCCAACAGCTTATCTGGCGATATTCCACTACCATTATCCTCAACAGTAATTATCATATCCGAATCACAACTGACATGAATAAGCAGTTTTCCTTCCGTATCCATAGATTCCAATCCATGAACAAATGCATTTTCCACAAGTGGCTGGATAATCAATGGCATAATTAAGCAGTCTATGTCTACATCCTCATCTACGATAATCTCAGACTGTATTCGATCACCAAAACGATAAAACTGAATTTTCAGATAATACTCCACCAGCTTTAATTCTGATTCCAACGTCACCAGCTGTTCCCCAACCTGAATATTTCTTCGCATAATCTTAGCCAGCATTTTCGCTAACTCTGCAATCTCTGACTGCTTATTCACAATAGCTTTCATACGAATGGTCTCCAAAGTATTATAAAGAAAATGCGGATTAATCTGACTAGCAAGCATCTTAAATTCGACCTCTTTCTGTCTGGCATTTAACTTTTCTTTCTGTACCTGCTCTGCGACTACTTCATCCATCAGATGTTTAATATCCTCAATCATAATATTCAAATCTTCATAGAGCATAGAAAGTTCATCTTTTCCCTCTAGGTGAAGCACAGTATTAAAGTTACCAATTGCCGCCTCATGCATTGTTTCCTGGAACTGATTAATCTGTCTGCTGAAATGATACGAAAATGCCGCGATACAACATCCTGCTATGACAATACAGATTAGAAACGGCAAACATTCTGCCATACTTGTTCGATTCACATCCTTGGTAATCTGTTCATAAGGCCCAATACTGGCGAGAGTAAAATAATTCTCTGAGTAATCTGGCTGAACCCGAACAAGGACAAGAAAACATTCCTGTCCTTTGTATATGGCCTTCCCATAGTAAACCTTTTCCGAACGATCTTTTATAATATCAATAATTTGATAATAATTCTGTTCCTTAAAATTACTATGTACAATTTCATTGTTATTATATAACAAAAGGGTTTTTGTTTTCCTGTTTGCAATCGGTAATTCCGTTCTCTTATTCTGCATTACAATCGAGAGCACACCAACTTGCCGCATATCCTGAGTATATAATACACGAGACAGCCTAAGGGACTTTTTCTTGGTTAAAGTATCATTGACATATGACCAGTACACGTTTCCTTTCGCCTCTATGGTTTTCTTATACCAATACTCCTGTTTCGTAGAGGCTTCTGCGTATATGAAATTTGCCGTATTAGATATAGTTGGATTATCCAGATAGATCTTAATAAAAGCAATCTCCTGATAATAAGCTTTCAGGCAATCTGTAATCTTATTATAGCTATTGTAGTCGTCTAAAAGTTCTTCATAATTTTTGTATTTTGTAAATGCAATTTTTTCTATCTTTTTATCAAAATAAAGACGTTTTGATACATCTGAAATGACACGAATATTTTCATACATAGCATCTTTCATAAGCGATAATTCTGCTGCTTCCGACTCCATGGTCTGCTGTATCAGCATTTTCTTTGTAGCATGATTATTATATAAAATGACACACAACATGGGCAAAATTCCGCCGATAAAATAAATCAGCAGCATTTTTTCCCGTATCTTTATATTTCGTATACATCTTCTTAGCTTCTGTAACAAACGCATCCCCTCTTATATCTGTAAAATTGCTACCCCCTTTTTCTCTAAGCTGATAGCATCGTTCTTATTATACTCCATTCCAGTAAGAATCTCGATGCAATCTTTCTCTATTGTGACTTTTTTTTCAACTTCTGTATGATTCAGCAAGAATAAATAGCAGTGTTCTTCTGTTTTTCGACTTACCGCTTCTATTCCTTCTGGCACATCCGCTTCCGGCTTAATCTGCTTTTCCAGGCAGAGTCTCTTTATAAAATCATGATAAAAACTCTCATCCGAACGGGTTCCTACATAATAAGCATATCCCGAACCATAAGAATTCTTCGTAATAACTGGCATTCCCTTATAGAAGTCTTCTTTATACTCTGCCAAGGATTCCGCTCCTTCCAAATGCATTAAATCGCATAGCAGCTCACATCTATGCTCTTTTCTTTCAAAATCAAAATGATTATAGAATTCTGGTGGAAGTGCATCGGATTCCTCTACCCAGATTCCTAAGATATCTCTAAGTTTTCCTGGATAACCACCTGTAATCACCAAATCATTTTCATTGACGTATCCGCTAAAGAAGGTAGTAACAAAGGTTCCTCCATTCTTTACATAAGTACGGATTTTTTCATCATAATTTCCTTTTGTCATATACAAAATAGGTGCGATTACTACATCATACTTAGTCAAATCCTCTTCGACACTAATAATGTCTGTGGCAATATTCTGTTCATGCAGTGCAGTGTAATAACGAGTTACTTCGTCTCGGTATTTCATTTCTACCGTTGGACCAGCGGATAACTCAATTCCCCACCAATTATCCCAATCAAATACGATAGCTACTTTCGCTTCTTCTCTCGCTCCAAGAATACAATCTCCAATGCGTTCAAGTTCTTCTCCAATCTGAGTTACTTCTTTGAATACCCTAGTATTCTCATGTCCACAATGATCGATTACGGCACTATGGTATTTTTCACAAGCTCCAATGCTTCTTCGCATCTGGAAGAACATAATAGAATCTGAGCCATGAGCAACTGCCTGATAACTTTGAAGTCTTAACACTCCTGGACGCTTCAGTGCATTATATGGCTGCCAGTTTGTAACACTTGGAGTCTGTTCCATTAGAATAAATGGTTTACCACTCTTTAATCCACGAATCAAATCATGGTTCATTGCATTCTGAGCAACAGAATCGTTGTAAGAAGGATAATTATCCCATGATGCGAAATCTAAATATTTTGCCCATTTCTGATAGTCTAATGGTCTGTAAAATCCCATCAAATTCGTGGTAACTGGGATATTCGGTGTAATCTTCTTGATTGCATCGTATTCCATACGGTAACAATTTAACATGCTGTCTGAGTTAAATCGTTTGTAATCAAGGGAAATACCTTGGAACATGCTTCGTTCTGCTTCAAAATGTTCACTTAATAAGTTGGGCAGTACAATTTCATCCCAATCGTAGAATGTATGTCCCCAGAAAGATGTGTTCCATACTCGATTCACTTCTTCGATTGTATGATATTTTTTCTTTAGCCAGACACGAAATGCCTTCTCGCAATTTTCACAGTAACACTCTTGTCCAAATTCATTGGATACATGCCAGCCTATAATATTGTCATAATTCTGGTATCGTTCTGCTAATTTTTCTGCTAGTCTTGTGGCATATTTCTGATACACCAGACTGTTCGGACAGCTATTATGACGTCCTCCAAATTTTCGTTTCATGCCATTAAATTCAGTTCGTAGTATTTCTGGATATTTCTTTGCCATCCAAGCAGGATGGGCTCCAGTCGAGGTTGCAAGACAAACCTTTAGCCCATTATCACGAACCATATTCATAATCTTGTCTAATTTTTCAAAATTGTACGTTTCTTCATCTGGCTGTAAATTTGCCCAGGAAAATACATTAAGAGTGACCGTATCAATATGAGCAAGCTTAAACAGCCGCATATCTTCTTCCCATACATCCTCACTCCACTGTTCTGGATTATAATCTCCTCCAAAAGCAATTTTGTTATGATTCCAAACTCTCTCTGCCATTATTTTTCCTCCTATATCACTTCTATTTTAAAAACAACTGGATACTCACTCTTAACAGATTTTGTTCTAATATGTAAACCATCTTCTAACACTTCAAATTGTGGTTGTTCCTCATAACCAAGTACAGAAACCTGTTTGATTAAGCCATAAAATTCTGGAAGGTCTTGATTATCAGATTTTTTGAGAGACTTTATGTTTACCTCTCCATCCTCTGGATACTCCATTGCAAATGCATAAATACAGCCATTTGCTACGGTAAATCGAAAATCCTCTTTTGTGTATACAGGTGGTTTTCCATCCATAAACTGTCCCTCTTCTGTCTTAGTTGGCCCTTCCTTGGATTTTCTCCATACCTTAGAATTGTAAATTGCTTCTCCATTTATCTTAAGCCAATCGCCAATCTCTTTCAGTATCAACTGGTCTCCTTCTGGGATTGTACCGTCTGCTTTTGGTCCTATATTTAATAGAAGATTTCCATTTTTACTAACCACATCAATGAGCTGCCAAATAATTTCTTTGCTGCTCTTATAGTCAAGCGAATCTGCATAACACCATGAATTTCTTGCAACTGCAGTGTCTGTCTGCCATGCATATGGTTTCACATCTGCAAAACCTCCACGTTCTACTTCCACGATGGCACTGCCAAACATCATAGCATCGTGTTTGTAACAAAGTGCCACTGGCGTTCCCCATTCTTCTCCACGATTGTAATAATAAGCTGCTAGTTTTAACAAGTATGGTTTAAATGCTTCATGCTGAATCCACCAGTCAAAATACAAAAGCCGTGGCTGATAGTTATCAATTATTTCACATGTTCTGATTAACCAGTCCTGTAAATATTCTTCGGAGGGATATGGTTTACTTTGTATATCGTGAAGCTCGGCTTCTGGCATGGCTGGCCAGTAAAAGTCTCCACGCTTTAGCGGTTCTTTTATATCACTATCAAATTTCTTCCCGTGTGACATAAAAAACCAGTGCTCGGCACGATGAGAGGAGGTACAGAACACAAGTCCTTCTTTTTCAAGTGCTGCTTTCAGTTCACCTAAAATATCTCTCTTTGGCCCCATTTCATAGGCATTCCACTTAGAAATGCTACTCTTATACATTTGAAATCCATCATGGTGTTCTGCTACTGGGAAGACGTATTGTGCTCCTGATTCTTTGAAAATCTTCGCCCACTCATCAGGATGAAACTGTTTTGCCTGAAACATAGGAATGAAATCCTTGTAGCCAAACTCTTTTTGAGGACCATATGTCTTGATATGATGCTCATAAGGCTTCATCCCTTCTATATACATGTTTCTTGAATACCACTCATTGTCATAAGCTGGCACACTATACACTCCCCAGTGTATGAAAATTCCAAACTTTTTCTCCTGAAACCACTGTGGGACTCTCCATCTGGATAAGGATGCCCAGGTTGGTTTGTATGGACCTTTTTCAATTACTTGTTCTATTTCTTCTAACTGTTGCTTCATAGCTGGTCTCCTTTACATTACCTTTTTCTACTAGTGTTATTATAGCGAATTTTTTTCTTCTCCTGTACCAGTAAAATAGCATGGAATATACCGAGAAATTTCGAGAAATGGTTCAGCTTATCGATTATAAATCAAATACGGGAGGGTGAAATGGGAGAAACATTATAAAGCCGAAATTACCATAACCAATACTGGAGATAAAACCATAAAAAACTGGATGATTGAGTATGAATCAGAAGATCAGTATGAGCAGATCTGGAACGCTTCCATTACAGCAAGGGAAGACGAAACGTACCGTATAAAAAATGCCGGCTATAACCAGGATATTCAACCAGGACAGTCCGTAAGCTTTGGTGTAATCAGCAGTTATGAAGAAACACCAGCTATTCCAGATTATTATGAACGGTTAGGAATACTAAAGGAAGTAAAAGAAGATACGTATTCCGTTACTCCATACATACAAAGCAGGTGGAATACAGGATGTATTTTAGAACTGGAAATTCACAATACAGCTCAACAGGAAATTGAAAGCTGGCAGATGGACTTTCAATATGAACAAAGTAATATAACGGAATGGAAGGATATACAAACCAATGGAACGATCTCTTGACGGAATACGATGGGCAGAATATAATTTACGATGAAATTGGCAATCCACTCTCCTATCGTGACGGAATGCAGTTGGAATGGACATTTGGAAGACGACTTAGCAACCTTTATGGAAAGGAACTAGAAGCAAGTTATGGATATGATTATGATGGAAACAGGATTGTAAAAACGGTAAATGGAAAAAAACGTATCTGTTACCGGTAACGAAGCATTGGCGAGAATCAATCCATTCAGATACCGCAGTTATTATTTTGATGTGGAAACAGGGTTCTACTACTTGTTAAGCAGGTATTACGATCCCCAGGTGGGAAGAATGTTAAGCGCAGACCAGTATATTTCCATTGCGTATCCAAATCTGTTTACCTATGCGGTGAATAATCCGGTTATGTTTGGAGATGCATCGGGTAATATTGTGGAAACTCTTGTAGATGCAGCAAGTATTGCAGTAAGTCTGAAAGGTATGGTGTCGAATCCAAGCTGGTTAAATCTTGGCTTTTTGGCATGGGATGTTGCATCTGTCTTTGTCCCATTTGCCCCAGGTTCTTATGTGGCGAAAGGTGGTAAAATAGTTAAGGCTGCAAAAGGAACGAAAGGTGCTCGTAAGTTAATTAAAGTTGCTGATAAAGCAAAGCATTTTAAGACTGCTAAGTATTTGACAGTTGGTACATATGGGAAATTGAAGAAGGTGTTTAAGGGGACGAAAAATGTAGAAGTACATCATGTGATTGAGAAGCGGTTTTTGAAAACAGGGAAGATGTTTAGTAATAAAAAGGCGAAGAAAGTCTTGAAGCAATCGGAAATGATGGCAGTTCCGGTTGGTAAGAAGTTGCATAAGACTATAACAAAAAGATGGAGAGATCAGATTAAGTATAGATATGCTTATCAAACTCTAACTAAAGCAGAAATGAAAGATGCAATAAAAGAAGTCTATAAGGATATGCCGGCATTGGGAAAATATGCATTAAAATATCTGAATGAGGTGTGGAAAGATTGAAGCAATATGTAAAATGTAACGTACATTGTACTAATAAAAAAAGAGAAGATAACTTGCTTTATAATGAATTCAAAAGGAAAATGCAAAAATATCTGATTAATGAGGAACTGGAATTATATCGAATACCGATTTTATCAGAAGATTATCAGTATGCACATAAATTATTCAAAACATATGCATCCAAATGTGCAATGGAAAATTATCAAGGTTTTTATATTAAAGAACAACGTATTTTAGAAACCGACTATACCAAAAAAGACTACGAACAGGCAGTAGCATATCTGGTTGATTTTGGATATTTTGCGTATCCATACGAAACAATCAGTGACAGTGACTATGAAGGACCTTGTTGTGAAAAACCAGACTGGTACCATCAGATTGGATTGATTCAAAATAAAATTTATAAAATTCCAGCATCTGAATTTAAAAAAAGGAAATATGCTCAATTAATGATTGGATATGCATTTCATGAAGAGGTAAAAAAATTACTTATAGAAAATCATTTAGCATCAGAGAATGATTTTCAAAAAGTAATTACAAAAAGAAATGAAACAGTATGCTATCAGATTAAGCCAGAAAATGTCATACATGGATTTGCTGAAGACAACAAGATGGAATTATTTGATTTTTGTAGAAATTGTGGATTGCCACATTATCATTATAAATCAGAGCCATATTGCATAAGTGGTGCAACGTTGGAGCAACTCAAAGGTTTAAATCAGACAAGAGAAACGAGTGGTACAATATTTAAAGAACAAAATGGAGCAGAAATGCCTGCATCGTTAGTAGAACCTTGGTATATTCTGAGCAAAGAAGCCTACACTCTTCTCCACAAACACTACCCAAGAATGCAATTTATTCCGATATTCTTAAAAGAGGAAAAAGAGCAAAATGCAGATACTGTAAAAATATCGCTTTTTAAACCAGATGGTTTGATGGCTGTTGGCATCAAGCCGTCTGATTTTCTATAGAGGGAAATTTTTAAATGAAAGATGCAATAAAGAAAGTATATAAGGATATGTGAGCATTGTAGAATGGAACGGTACTGGTATTATAAAGAACCATTTTATATAAGCCAGAAAACATTAGATCAACTTGTTGGTTTAAATCAGACAAAAGAACAAGACGGTGGTTATTTTGATGAAGAAATCGCACAAAAGCATCTAGATGATGGAGAAGACATGAATACAAAACTAGACCCTTGATATATCGTCAACAAAGAAGTTTACAATCTCCTCCACAAACACTACCCAAGAATGCAGTTTATTCCGATTTTTCTGAAAGAAGAAAAAGAGTAAAATAACAGCCTTTTTTTTCTTTGGCTATATCAAGCGTTTGGGAGCTGTCTCACTAAGTAATTAGTGTACAGCTCCTTTTTCATTCAAAATAAAATTGCCAGACCTCGAAATTATCCACACATCTTACAAAACCATTCATGTACCCGCATATCCGCATCCAATTCTGGGTGAAATGAAACCGCAATCTGGTTCTTATACTGAACACCTACCACATTTCCATCCACTTTTGACAGTATTCTCACTCCATCTTCCACTTTCGTAATATACGGTGCTCGAATAAAAGACATAGGCACCTTTCCTAACCCATCAAATGTTTCCTCTGTATAAAAACTATCAAGCTGCCTGCCATACGCATTCCGTTTCACTGTCACTGGCAACGTCTGAAGATACACCTCATCCTGTCCTTCAATTCTCTCTGCCAGCAAAATCATACCTGCACAAGTTGCAAGAACGGGTATTCCATCTTCAATCATTTTCTTTAATGATTCAAACATACCAAGTTCCTTTAGCAGCTTTCCCTGTACCGTACTCTCACCACCTGGCAGTACAATTCCCTCGAGCTTCTGTTCTAAATCCTTTTGTTGTCTCAGTTCCACACATTCTGCTCCAAGAGAAGTTAATACGCGAATATGTTCCGCAAAAGCACCTTGTAATGCTAAAACGCCAATCTTCATATTGTATTTACTCCCCTCTTTGTGCCATCAATAGTGCGATTTCCTGTTCATTGATTCCGACCATCGCTTCTCCTAAATCTTCTGAAACTTTCGCTAATAGTTCTCTATCTTGATAATTTGTCACTGCCTGTACGATTGCACTTGCTCTCTTCTCAGGATTGCCAGACTTAAAGATTCCAGATCCAACGAACACGCCTTCCGCTCCTAATTGCATCATAAGCGCTGCATCTGCTGGTGTAGCTACTCCTCCTGCAGCAAAATTCACAACAGGAAGTCTCTTGTGTTCATGCACATACTGAACCAAAGAATAGGATACTCTGAGTGCTTTTGCCTGCTCATACAATTCGTCCTCACTCATGGAAACGATCTGACTTATCTGTGCATTTATCTTACGCATATGCTGAACTGCCTGAATGACATCACCAGTTCCTGGTTCTCCCTTTGTACGAATCATAGATGCGCCTTCCTCGATTCGTCTTAATGCTTCTCCAAGGTCTTTTGCTCCACATACAAATGGTGCTTTGAATTTGCGTTTATCAATATGATATAAATTGTCTGCTGGTGATAGTACCTCACTCTCATCTATGTAATCTATTTGAATTGCCTCTAATATCTGGGCTTCTACAAAATGACCAATTCTACATTTTGCCATAACTGGAATAGTTACTGCCTCTTGGATTCCACGAATCATTTTTGGATCGCTCATTCTAGAAACGCCTCCTGCTGCCCGAATATCTGCTGGAATTCTTTCTAATGCCATAACAGCGCAGGCTCCGGCACGCTGTGCAATTTGGGCCTGTTCAGGTGTTGTAACATCCATAATCACTCCACCCTTTAACATCTGTGCTAACTCTCTATTTAATTCGTATCTTTCTTTCCCTTCCATTTTTCTTCCTCCTATTTCGTAATTGATATAGGTTAGTATAAAGAAATTTGGTCTTAGTAAAAAGAATCAAATACGGCTTTTTTAATAATACCAGAGCATACAAAAATGGAGCATCACTATTTTCGTAATGAAAATAGTAACGCTCCTTTTATGGTCTAAATATTACATCTTCTCTTCTCCAAAAATAATTTCTTCCAAGTTCATAACGGCTTATGGTATAAAAGCCCTCACAACCACCGTAACAGTCCAGCTGAAATGTATTCTCCGTCACATTCATCGCCTTACCACTATATACATGACCATTTTCTGAAAAATATAGCGTATCACCATCATGCAATTCCATGGAATCACCCTTTCTGATATTTGAATAGGGTGTCCAGTTTTGCCTCATAACATACATTTAATATAACTTATCACTTGTGATTCTGACAACTTTTCCATCCTTTACGATAACTGCAATTGCAATATTTTCGTCATAAGAACTTTCTCCATAATAAATGGTATCATACGCAATTTTCATTTTTCGTAGATAACCAGTCCTTCCACTTAGGAATTCACTATCTAAGTCATCACCATTCTTTATAACAGCAAAGTCAATACCTGTTTCAGTAAGCTCTTCCTCACTCATTCCCACTTGAATACCAATGCTCAAGGAATATATGTCGTTAGTTAAAATGACATAGTCGATATATTCAGCCTTATCAACTTCTTCTTGCCCAAGTTCTGGCTTATCATTTATCACCACATAAATAATTCCTTCATACACAAGATAATGTCTGTAAGTTCCGTACTCATCTTTCTATTCTACTATTTTCTTAGGTTCTCCCTGGTACTGATAAATGTCCTGTACTTTATATTCTGTGCATGGTGAATCATTTAACAAATCATGATTGTTTATCACGGTATCACCTATAGATAATGGCTTTTTCTCCCGTAAATCATTATCCGATTGCAATGTAAATGTCTTATCTTTTGGATTAAACAAATATACTTCACAGACCTTCTCTGATTTTTGCAATTCCTCTTGGTTGGTTTCTTTATTAAACTCATACTCCTGTAACACACCATTTAAAATTACATCTGTGTTCCCATCATTATTGACATCTTTATATTCAGGAGTTAAAATTCCATCTTGAAATATTTTAGATGTTGTTTTCCCTGTCTTGCTTTCCATTTCCTCAAAGTGATTGTCAATTGCATAAAGTTCATAATCAGGTACTTCTCCTGCTTTTCGCTCAGGTATACTACCTAATTCCACAAGCTCCAGACTTCCATTTCCCATATGGCTTGCCGAATATACGGTTATAAAGTCTCCTTCTGATATGGAAATGATATCAAAATTAAAATAATCCGTTGCTCCTGATGAAATATAATCAAGCCCTTCTATGACGCCTTCCGTTTCTCTTATCTGGTATAACGTTGTCTCCCAATAATTGTTTGGTGTATATAAAAAGAAATATAGTGTCTGGTTCTTAAATGTTTTTTCTTCGATATGTATCTCATTATTTTTCAAATCGTAAATCATATCGCCATATTCATCTTCATGTTCTTTCACGAATTCTTTTACTTTCTCTTTTGTTATACCATTCTCTTTTACTGTCTCAACATCGGTGACTAAAGGTTTATCCACTTTCACTTGCCCTGCCCCACCTGAAGTAGTCTGACAGCTTGAAAGCACCAGAGATGAAATCAAAGAAAGCACCACAACATCTAATCTATCCTTTTTCATCGTCTTTCTATTCCCTCCAATCGCATGTAAAAACTCTTTCTGCCCTAGAAAGTCCTTTTCGCACTCTAACTATCCAATTCCGATACATTATAACACCAGTTTTTTTTTTATGTCAATCCATTCATCTTATTCATACTATTTTCCACATTGGAATGTTATTCCTATTAAAAGTATTTCCCTGCCTACAATTTATGTACATTCACTCTGTCCTCTATCCCATCTACTACTGTCTTTGACTTACTAGTAATGATAAACTGCACATTTGGAAAAGCACTCACTAGCCAAGATACCATTTTTCCTTGCCAGTCCTCACTAAGCTGTCCCTCAATCTCATCAATCAACACAATCCCGTTTCCTTCAAAAGGATTTTCTCTACTTGGGTTTGCCAGAACCATCCTTCGTGCCAGATCGCCAACTAACGCAAGAAACTTTTGCTCTTCGCCTGAATACGCTCCATTATCTTTCGCTTCCCATAAATCTTGGCACTTAATCCTTCCAGCGAACCACTTATCGTAATCTTCTATATCCATACTATTTTCTTGTCCAAACTCAAATGCACCCAGCTTATTATTCTGATTCACCTTACTGGCTATGTTCTTACCTACACTTCTTCCAGTTTTATAGTACGCATACACTGGCATATTTTTATCATTAAAATCGTATTCCACTGCACCATTACTGCCGACTTTTTCGCCACCAACATAACTGCGCGTAAACATGGTTCCAAAAATCACTGCATTGGTGTCTAGATACTCCTGATGAATTCCATTTCTCTCTCGGACAGTCTCATAATCAAAATCCTGGTCAAGTATTTTTAAATTCAACGTAACATTTAACTTTGCGAGTCTCTCGTTTTCTTTTATATCTTCTTCACCCATTACGATGTATTTCTTCTTTTCTTGATTCACTGCTGCATACAAAATATCCTCTACCAGCATATTAATTCCATCTAGTACGGCAGTTTTTCCACTTCCATCTTCCCCAAATAAAACCGCACTCTTTCCATCAAAAGCAAACTCTTTCTCGTCAAACCCTCTGAAGTTCTGTAAAATTATTTTCTTAATAATCATTTTTTATCCCCCTCTTAAAATTGAAGCAGTAAAAATACATGCTGCATGCTATTTCCAATTGTCCAAAACAATAGGTAATCTCCACGCTTAATCTTCTGCTCCTTTATTAATTCCTGCAAAGCAAGAAATGGACTATTTACCCCCGTATACCCATACTTCGTTCCTACATAAGGACACTTTTCTGCTGGTATCTTAAGAGTATCCATAATTTTCTTATTGTTTCTCCATACATATTGAGAGAAACAGAAACCTCCAACATCGTCTAACGTTAAATCATTTCTTTCAAGTAATTTTGTAATTCTCTCTGCCACCTCGGGAATGTCGCATGCCATTTCCCCACTTAAAATTTCTAATGAATTCTTTCCTTCCATTGCTAACATGCTAGACATCCCGCAGGCTGGCACATGAATAATCTCTAATGACGTTGTGTTAATGAAAAAATCGCTATCAATAAGCTTACTTGTTCCATCTCCCCGTTCTACTACCATAGCGCAAGCCATATCACCAAAAAGGCCATATATGCATTCATCTTTTTTATTAGCAGCTACATTCAGATAATCCCCACCAACGATTAGAATTTTACCAATGCGTTCATCTTGTAAATATTTTGCCGCTTGATCAAATGCCATGGTCATTCCGATGCAATTGCTATTTAAATCATATGCGAAACAGTCTTTCTTGGCACCGATTGCCCGATGAACAAACAAGGCATTAGGCGGAACTAGATACTCTGGAATCTGTGTTGCTACAATGATTCCATCTATATCATCACCACTTAACCCATGACTGCTTAAGACTTTTTTTGCAACTTCTATTTGCATAGTTAAACTTGTCTCGCGCTCTTTCTCTGCCTTTCCTTCATTGTCTATCACAAATCGTTTTTCTCTTCCCAATACATCTTTTAAAAAATGAGCTACATCTTTCCCTTGTTTACGAAAATGTTCTATGTAATACTCATTATCAATTTGTTTTTCTGGATGATAGGTTTCCATACAACGTATCCTAATATTATACTTCATAGCCTTCTCCCCTTTTGTTTCTTAACTATATCATCTGAATAGCAAGTTTATTCCCCCACAATATGTACCTTCATCAGATTCGTAGTTCCTGAAATACCTATTGGAACTCCTGATGTAATAACTACAACATCGCCTTCATCTACCAGTTTCTGATTCTGACAAGTTGTTATTGCATGTTCAAAAAGACTGAATACGTCCATTTTCTGTTTTAACAAAACAGGTGTTACTCCCCAGGACATATTGAGCTGTCTGGATACCTTTTCCGAAGTAGAACATCCAATAATATCTGTGATTGGACTATATCTGGAAATCATTCTTGCCGATTTTCCTGACTTGGTTACGTTAATGATTGCTTTTGCATTCAAATCATAAGCTGTTGTACAAGTAGCATGGCTGATTGCATCTGTGATGTCTGGATTGGCTTTTCTCTCATGCCGAAAGAAACGTCCACGATAATCAATATCTTGTTCGGTACGATTGATGATACGCACCATCATATTAAGTGCCTCTAATGGATAATCACCTGACGCTGTTTCCCCAGAAAGCATCACTACACTAGTGCCATCATAAATTGCATTAGCAACATCTGCAGTCTCTGCACGTGTCGGTCTTGGATTCTTCATCATGGAATCTAACATTTGTGTTGCTGTGATAACCTGTTTTCCTGCCTCATATACCTTTTTGATAATCATTTTCTGAATAACAGGTACTTCTTCCTCTGGAATCTCCACACCCATATCACCTCTAGCAACCATGATACCATCCGAAGCTTCAATGATTTCATCAATTTTCTGAACACCTTCACTATTCTCTATCTTCGCAATGATATTAATGTCAGCACCACCATGGTCAGCTAAAAGTTTTCTGATCTGCAATACGTCCTGTGCACTTCTTGTAAAGGATGCAGCAATAAAATCCACTCCATGTTCAATACCAAATATAATGTCTGCTTTGTCTTTTTCACTCATGTAAGGAAGGGAAAGATGAATATCTGGCACATTGACACCTTTGTGATTAGATACAAAACCACTGTTTTTTACCTGACAGATAATATCCTTGCCTTTAATCTTAGTAACCTTCATATCTACANNCATACCCTAATGTTTCATCTTCACCATCACAGATGCTTGATGTTTGTGTCATCAGCATTTCTATTGTAATGATATCTTCTGGATAATAAGGGTTTCTAACTTGATATCCTAAATATTTACTGATGTCTTCTTTAATATCTACAAGTCCATCATCAATTAAAATGTGATTTCCCTCTTTCACATCCTGATATAAATTTTCATATGTAATCGAAACGATTTCTTTTGTGCCTTCTACATCACGTCCTGTCAATGTGAATATCTGGTCCTTCTCTAAATGTACTTTTCCTTCTTTAAAATCTTTTAGGCGTATCTCTGGACCTTTTGTATCCAGAATCATTGCAACAGGTTTTTTTAGCTTTTCTCTGAGTCTCTTAAATAATGCCATTCGCTTATCCTGTTCTTCATATGTACCGTGAGAAAAATTAAATCTGGCTCCATTCATTCCACCTAATATTAATTTTTCAAGTATTTCCTCTTTATCCGTAGCAGGTCCTAATGTACAAATTATTTTAGTCTTTCTCATTATACTCTCTCCTTATAAGAACTATAGCTCATGTGACATTTCACATAGGATATGTTAACATAATTTTATAGGTAAATACAATACAAAGGACTTAGAAATCATTTAATATTTCTCTGATTTCTAAGTCCACATAATTTTTTATTATATAGCTTTCTTTGTAATACCTTTCTGCTTCCAAGTTCCACGGAAATAACGAATCAGACAAACGATTGCCGTTACTGTCCAAGTTGCACCTGACGTAATCCAAATTCCCCAGTAACCAATTACAGGTATCTTCGTTAACACAGTAGAAAATACAATTCGGCAAAGAACCTCACTAATCCCGTTAATCATAGCAAACTGTGCATCTCCAACACCATTTAACAATGCTCTTGGTACATAAATCATACCAAGTGGAAAGTAACACAAACTAGTAATACGTAACGCTTTCGCTCCCATCATAACAACTTCTGGTTCCTTTGCAAACATGTGGGCAATAGGCTTACCAAAAATGTACGCAACAGGCAGCATTGCTACACTAAAAATTAGTGCCATAACCGTTGCACTTCTCATTCCCTTTCTTACACGTCCGATATCACCAGCACCCATGTTTTGACCTGAGTAAGTAGTAAGTGCCGTTCCTAACGAAGAATATGGCTGTTGTACTAACTGCTCAATTCTCATCGTAATGGTATATGTAGCCATAACTGTTTCCCCAAAACCATTGACAACACGCTGTAAAATGATACAACTTACGGAAATCAGGGAACTCTGTAAAGAAATTGGAACACTAATTCTTAATATATGTCTCACAATTGCAGATTCAAACTTTAGATGTACTCTTGATAACTGAAAATAACTTACTTTTTTCAACGCATACACAAAAGATGTCACTGCAGAAATCACTTGTGAAATAACAGTCGCCAATGCAACTCCCATTACTCCCATATCAAATGCCAACACAAATACAAGATCAAATACAATATTGATAATACTTGCTAAAATCAAGAAAAAGAGTGGGGTTCTGGAATCCCCTAACGCACGTAAAACCGAAGCAACTCCGTTATAAGCAGTCACTGCAACGATTCCTGCACAAGTTATTTGCAGATAACAAATGGAATCCCCAATTATTTTCTCAGGTGTGGATAGTAGCCTTAATATCTGCGGTGCAAAACAGATTCCAATGAAGCTGATTACCAGTACTGCACCAGCAAGCATATAAACTGCATTTCCAATATACTTCTTAATCTGTTCTTCTTCTCCTGCTCCAAAATACTGTGCTACAATTACCCCGACACCGATACAAAGTCCTGCACTCAAAGAAAAAAATAAAAAGTTCAGGGAACCGCAAGCACCAACTGCTGCCAATGCATTTTTCCCCACATGCCGTCCTACTACAATAGAGTCTACTAAGTTGTAACACTGTTGAAAAAGATTGCCTAATAGTAATGGCAATGTAAACTTTAGTATATGTTTTGTGGTGCTACCCTTGGTCATGTCTGTAACCTTTGCCATTGAAATCTCTCCTTGCTTATCTTCGTTTTTTTTCAATTTCATTATAACCAAATGAGATAGAAAATGATACAAAAATCAATGTTTGAAAAAGTTGACCTGTATTTTAAACTCCTCTGTACATGTTTATTTTATAGGTTAAACTCGCATCTTCGCCAAATATAACGCACATTGATTCATGCACTACGGCTAATTCGTATAAAGAAATCACATATATAATTTACAGCTATTATTTTCACAGTAAATCATTATTTCCTTGCATTTTTGTTGGTTTTGGTCTTGGGGATTTGTATGATAATTGGTTAGGGGAATTGTAAAGATTGCCAAATGTATTATTGTAACTTATAATTGAAGATATAAACATTGTTTTCTAATTAGTTTAGGAGGTAACTATGAAACATAAAAAATTAATATTTGTTACTAGCATTTGTATATTGATTCTACTTACTATTTATTTGGTCACTATAAAGCCATATTATCATTTTCTCCCAACGGCAGATAGTCCACATATTTCGGCGATAGCTACACTCGATCCCCTGCCCACATCAGATAAAATCAATAATGAACAAATTTCTACTAGTATCCCGCCTTCAAAAGATATTAAAATAAAAAAATGGTCTCCTATAAGAGATGCAAAAATAAGTGAATCTGAATTTATTGAGGATCTTGATTCTGATATTCTCACTGATGTAGCAAAAGAACTTCAATCATTAACAAAAGAAATTTCAAAAAAACAAGACGAAAATCCTGAATATGTTTTACGTGGTGAATGGGTTAACTTTTCACATTCCAAACAGTATTTATCTGTTTTAGACTTTGGAATTAAAGCTGTAAAACCATTATACTATATTTTATACAAAAGCAATGAGGCTGGCTTATATGAGTACCTCATAAGTTCGGCAATTAATGATATCACAGGACTGACTAATTCTATCTCAAATCAAAATAAAATAGGTATTGTTGACTACTACAGCCTATCTAATGGTAATGAGGAACTTTGGTCAGACTCAAATGAATTTAGAAATCTTTATAACCAATCAATAAAACAAAATATTACAAACTTCAATAAAATTTTAGGTGGTAAAGACTCTGAAGATTATAAAATGAAGCAAATTGAAAGCATGGGGATTTTTTCTATTCCTTTACTTTTAAATGAATTAGACTCTCCTCAAAAAAGAATTTCAGAGGATAGTATATATGAAGGGATTAAGTACATAATTAAAACCTATACTAAAGAAGATGAACCGGAAGATATACAATCTTGGATAAGTGAACATGAAAGTGATTATAAAGATTTATTGACTATTCTATCATAATTGAGTCTGTAAATTCTTGATTGTACTTCTTTTATAATTATAAAACTGCCAAGCTTTGTAATATAATCCTACTTAAGTTGACAAGGTGAATAACTAAATATATTTAAGTAGGATTTTTTATGTCTAAATTGACACATACACCAAAGTAAAAAGCCATGATTGCATCGGAGTATCCCGCTGAAATAGCTCAAAACAGAAGAGTTTTCACAGACTCAAGATATGTATATAGTAAACCTAAATAAAGATAGCATGTATCAGAAAAGAGGCATGCTATCTTTATTTATCCTATAATATTTACAAAGTTCAAAATACCTTTATATAATTAAACATGAGAAAATATTCAGTTTGCTCTAACTTCTTCTACTAAACTTCGAAGAGTTTTTAATTCTTTAGAAGTTATTTCTGTTTTATTATTATTAACACTTAGAGTACTTACACCATTTAATGCTGATTGATATATTTTATTATACACATTCTGATATTCTACATGTCCCTTATCAATAAAATCTTTGATATATGGTAAACTCATTAAACCAAGAGATTGTAATTCTTTTTCTTTTTGTTCAAATGAATTGACCGTATCATTTACTACATACTGAACCTTGTCAGGAATATTTCTTAAGTATTTATTCCATTCCTCAACCCACTCTTTCCCATTTGACCATGCATTTACTGCATCTTCATTGACACTTGTTTCAGTTATTTCTTGAACTGCAATAGCTAAAATGTATTCTTTTAAACCATTTTCACTGGAACTATTTAATTCTGAAGTCAGAACAGGCAATGCATTAATACCTCTTCCAATGATATTATTAAAATGTTCATTTTTTATGTAGTCATATGGATTTGAACTTTGCATCGATGCATCATGTTTTTCAATCATTGTATTAATTTCACTCATCATTGCATTTAAATTAGAATTAACAATATATTCGTCTGAAGCAAATACCTTTGTAGTCAATGTTCCAACACAAACCAAACAAATTAGTAACATTCCTATAATTATTTTACCCATATTTTTTTTCAAATATCGCATACTTTTTCCTCCTATTGATAATATACGTTTACTTTTGAACCATAATCACTATTTGAATAGTAAGGATCCCAAGATGCATGATTGAAACGCTCTAAACTCCCCCACTTAGCACGACACCATGATGTTCCTGTTACTTTACTAAAATGCATAACTGCGGAACTCGATCCATATGATACAATCTGTGCCCAATTACCGCTTGTTGAATAGCCCTTATTCTTTAAATATGTTGTAACCTTACTACTAGAAGGATTAGATGCGCCCCAAGCCCATTCCCAAGTCATTGAACCTGTTGCATAACCTAAGCAGTTATAGCTACTTGTAGCTGGTCCACTATACTCCCAAGTCCAAGCAATACGATCATAAAAGCTATCTGGCATAGTTAACGCATATGCTGTTACCGATGATAACGAAACTTCCCCTTACTTACATGCTCTTGCTTTGTAAAAAAATCCTCCTGTTTTTAGGCTTTTATTGATGTTTATATTCTTT
>DBKX01000167.1:8305-27850 GCA_002297865.1 Lachnoclostridium sp. UBA739 | reverse complement strand
TCTTACAAAACTATTTAACATATGATCAAAAAAACCAATTCCGGTATCAATATTAGCGATACCGGAACCGTCGATCTTTAACTCAAGTGTAATATCTGTTTCTTTCGTCTTTCTGACTGCTTTTGCATATCTCTCACTCATGTCCAAAATCCTTTCTCACGGAGTATCCGTTCTCGTTCTATTTGCTTATAGAATAGCATTATTCAAAGCGAACAGCAATAGAATTTGCGTGAGCTGTCAGTTTTTCTGACGTTGCAAACTGAACAATATCTTTTTGGATTGGTTCTAGGGCTTCTCTAGAGTATGAAATAATACTAGATTTCTTAATAAAATCATCTACACTTAATGGTGAGAAAAATTTTGCTGTTCCGTTGGTTGGAAGTACATGGTTTGGACCTGCAAAATAATCTCCCAAAGGTTCACTGCTATATTCTCCTAAGAAAATAGCTCCCGCATTACGAATCTTCATCATTAAGTTATATGGATCTTTCGTTACGATTTCTAAGTGTTCAGAAGCGATTTCATTGGCAACTTCCACTGCTTCCTCTAAATCTTTTACTAATAAGATGTATCCATAGGTTTCTAATGATTTTTCTATAATTTCTTTTCTTGAAAGTACCTTTAAGAATCCATCCACTTCATCGGATACTTTCTTAGCAAGTTCTTCGCTTGTTGTAATCAGGATTGCGGATGCCATTTCATCATGCTCTGCCTGAGATAATAAATCGGCTGCCACAAATCTTGGATTAGCTGTCTCATCTGCAATAACAAGAATCTCGCTAGGTCCAGCAATAGAATCAATGCTTACGTGTCCGTAAACTGCCTTTTTTGCAAGTGCAACAAAAATGTTACCTGGACCTACAATTTTATCCACTTTCGGAACAGATTCTGTACCGTAAGCTAACGCTGCAATTGCCTGTGCGCCACCTACTTTATAGATTTCCTGAACACCAGCTTCTTTTGCCGCTACTAAGGTGTTAGGACTTACTTTTCCTTCTGCATTTGGAGGTGTTGTCATAACAATTTTATCTACACCAGCGACTACTGCTGGAACAATGTTCATTAATACTGAGGAAGGATACACTGCCTTTCCACCTGGAACATATACACCAACCTTTTCAAGTGGAGTTACTTTTTGACCAAGCATAGTTCCTTGTGGTGTTGTATCAAACCAGCTATATTGTTTCTGTTTCATGTGGTAGTCTCGGATATTTACCAATGCCTTGCGAATTACTTCCACTAAACTATCATCCACTAATGTATAGGCCTCTTCGATTTCTTCTTCTGTTACACGAATGTTTTTTGCATTAATATCTGCTTTGTCAAATTTTTTCGTATATTCAAAGATTGCTTTGTCTTTATTTTCTTTTACATCAGCTAAGATGTCTTTTACCGTCTCTTCATATTGTCCGTAACTATTAGGACTTCTCTTTAATAAATTTTCAAGAATATTTTCTTTTGCTTCTTTTGTCAATTCAACAATACGCATGTTTTACACCCTTTCTATTGTCCGTCAATTACTCGTTTTAAACCATTTACTAAATCTTTGATTCTATCATGTTCCATTTTCATACTGACTTCATTGACAACCATTCTTGCTGATAATGGACAAACTTCCTCTAATACAACTAGCCCATTTTCTTTTAAGGTAGATCCGGTCTCTACGATATCAACAATCACTTCTGACAGTCCAACGATTGGCGCTAATTCAATGGAACCATTTAATTTAATGATTTCAACTGTCTGATGCTTTTTGTTATAAAAATAATCTTTTGCAATATGCGGATATTTTGTCGCAACACGAATCAGCTCTCCACTATGTAGTAATTTTTCTGCTTCCTTAGGTCCTGCCACGCACATTCTGCATTTTCCAAGTCCCAAATCAAGGACTTCATACATCTTTCTTCCTTCTTCTAATATGGTATCTTTTCCAACTACACCAATATCAGCTGCACCATATTCTACATAAGTTGGTACATCTGTAGCTTTTGCAAGGAAAAACTTTAACTTTAGCTCTTCATTGCAGAAGATTAATTTTCTAGAAGATGGGTCTTTCATTTCTTCACAAGTAATTCCAACCTGCTCTAAGAATCCCATTGTCTGTTTTGCTATACGTCCTTTTGCTAAGGCAAATGTCAAATATCTATCCATAATCTAATCCTTTCTTTTCGTTCACATTTGTTCTATCGAGTCTTCATTTTTCATATAAAGGAGGTGCTGCATACCGATTCGATTTGCATGGGCTTTATAGTCTTCTAATGAAAAGTTAGGGTCCTTATGTGTTAATTGTATTTCTTTGCCTTCCTGACGACAGCTCTTAGCATAATCAATAGCTTTTTTTCTACAGTTGTTTTCGTATAGTACGAGATAAGATTCCTTTGACTCATTGTCCTCATTGTCCTGTTTGTCAATTGCTGTCATAAGCTGATCTACTACAATAGCTAGCCCAATGGCAGGCGCTTCTTTGCCAAACTGTTTCATTAAGTTGTCATAACGTCCGCCTTTTACAATAGGTTCGCCAGTTCCATATGTATATGCTTTAAAAATGATTCCTGTATAATAATTGTATTTACTAATCAGACCTAAATCAAATGTAACATAATCACTAACTCCATAACTTTTCAGGATTGCATACAATTCTTCTAAACGCTCAATCGCTTTGACTGCACAAGGGTTATTAGTCAATGTCTTAGCATGGGAAATGTTTTCGATATCTCCGTACATATCTGTAATTTTTAAAAGCAATTCTTTGATATTTTCAGGAAGTTTCTTCTCTTCCACCAGCTCTTCCACACCAAATACATTCTTCTTCTCGATTAATTCTTTCAATTGTTCGGTTTCATTTTCATCAAACTTTGCTTCTTCTAACAACCCGATTAAAAATTCAGCATGGCCGATTTCAACTTGAAAATCTTCTAACCCTGTATTTTTTAAACATTCAATTGTCAATGCAATCATTTCTGCATCTGCATCCACAGAACCATCGTTAATAAGTTCTGCACCTAACTGCGTCGTCTCTTTTAATTTACCCTGATAGCTTGTAGTATTAATAAATGTACTGCCTTTATAACAAAGACGAAGTGGCAGTTCTTCTTCTTTAAAATACTTTCCAACACATCTTGCTATTGCTGGTGTCATATCAGGTCTTAAAACAAGTGTGTTATTATCACGATCAAAAAATTTATACATTTCTCTGGAAGCAATTGTGCCTCTCTCTTTACTGAATACATCAAAGAATTCAAACATTGGTGTCTGAATGTCGCTAAATCCATAGGAATGAAGTACTTGATGCATCTTTTGTTCAATGGATAGTTTCAGCTGGCATTCTCCGTTGTAAATGTCGCGAACACCTTCTGGGATATGTAATACACTTTGCTCAATTCTATGTTCCGAAAATTTATAGCTCATAGCTACCTCCATTCATGTAGTGCGCCAGTTTTCTTTATCGCATTAAAGTTTTAACGTGGCATTTCGCTACTAATCAAAAATCTAAAAATATTATATTAAAATACCATTATGCTGTCAACCACGAAACCCCACTATCTAGCATAGATGTTTCCTATTTTACCTCACTTTCTTCGTTGTGTCTATATTTCGACACGCTTTACTTTTGTCATAATTCATTGTAATATTAACTCTTGAAATGTAATATTACGAAACGGAGGAACTGCTTATGTTTAAAAAACTAAGATTAGGTACCATTATTACAACGTTTATTTCGCTAGCTGTTTCCCTTGGCATGCTACAATTATTTCTTAATGCCAATCACAACATGACTCTGCAAATGAAAACCTCTGCAATCAACAACATGCAAACATCTCTTAATGCACAAAAACAAATAATCTCTGATTATATTAGCAGCCAAGAAACACTCCTTAATACATATAGCAAAGCCCCTTGTATTATCTCACTGCTAAAAGCCCCTGACAATTCCAGACTCCAGAAAATAGCACAGCAATATACGGAAAGTTTCTTTAAGCAACTCACTGCATGGGAAGATATCTATACAGCCAATTGGAATAGTCTTGTTCTTGCTCACTCTAACATAGACACTGTAGGCATTACCAGTATACAAGGTGAATCTTTAAATGACCTTCAAAGAGCTATCTTCAAAACTAACGGTTTGTATAATGCAGGTGTTATGAAATCTTCCATATCCCAAAAGCTCGTTTTATCCCTGTATTGCCCCGTTTTTGATACAGATGGAAAAACTTTATTAGGGTATGTGGGAGGAAGTCCATTTATAGAAGGTTTACAAAAAGAATTAGCGTCACTGCAAGTACAAGGACTAAAACATGCATCCTGTACTATGATAAATCTCAAAAATGATATGTATATTCTTAATGATGACACGAATTTAATTGCTACCCAAATCAAAGATGATGCTACATTTGCAATCATAAAAAAAATACATAGCAATAGTACAAAAAACGAAGACAGTTTAGAATACACAAAAAGCGGCAAAGGAAAATACCTTGCGTTATACAAATACTTGCCTGAACGTAATTGGGCCGTCATTTTAAGCGATAGTGAAAAGGAAATCTACGCAAATGCTTATACAAGCATGAGGCGACTTGGAATCGTCTGCATCATTAGTTACATTCTTATTGTATGTTTAACTTGGTGCATTGTCCGTTATAGCACAAAACCTTTAAAAACCATTGAACAGGATATTATTCGGTTAAAGAATCTGGATTTAAGTCCTTCCCCTACGAAAGAAAAACACAAACATCCGAATCGCGAAGTAAGCAATATTTACGTAGCAATGGACTCTCTTTCAGCAACATTCCGGCAAATTGTATCAACACTGAATCAATGTTCCACTTCATTAAATGAATCCTCTGACACAATGTCAGGTGCATCGTCTGCTCTAATTGATTGTGTGAATGACAATTCTGCAACAACGGAAGAACTTGCAGCAAGTATTAATGTAACCAATAGTACCATTGACACTGTATGTAATGAAATTAGAAAGCTCCGTGATATTGTAGCCTCAGTCGAATCAAAAGTACAAATAAGCAACGAGCAAAGCCAGGAATTAATTAAAACATCGGAACAGATGAAGACTATGGCAGCCAACTCTCTAAAGTCATCTAATTTGAAAGTTGCAGAGAATAGAAAAAACATTGAAGCATCTATTATTAATTTGCAAGCTTTAACGCATATTAATGATATGGTAACTCAGATTCTTGATATCACAGAACAAACTAACCTTCTTTCCTTAAATGCATCAATTGAAGCTGCAAGGGCTGGCGAAGCTGGACGAGGATTTGCAGTTGTTGCAAATGAGATTGGAAACTTAGCACAGATCTCTTCCAAAACTGCTTCCCAGATTCAGGAAATCTGTAATGAAACAAACGCTAACATTGAAAATATTGAAAACTGTTTCAACGATATTCTTTCCTTTATGGAACAGGACGTTTCATCAAAGTTTAATGATTTTGCTTCGATTGCAGTCGAATCCAATTCTGCTGTTGAGCTGATTCATAGTTTAATCTATGAAATTAATGAACTATCTAAAGCATTTGGACTATCGTTAACAGAAATCAGAACACAAATTGATACGGTACATCAGGCATCCTGTGAAAACGAACACGGTGTGGATGATATTGTAGAAAAAATTGAAAAGACCAATCTCACCGCTGAAACTTTGAATCAAATTGTCAATACAAACCAGAGAAATGCCACATCACTTCGCAAAATCATTGACCAGTTTACAGAATAACATTTTCCTCTAAGCATCAGAAAATCCAGCTAGGATTCTCGTTCCTCGAGATCCTGCTGGATTCCTTCTAAATAGTGTACACACACGCCGTTATAAGTTGATAACTGATATTTTTCATCCAATTCTTCATACCTGAAACTCTTTCTCCCGCCGTCTTTCGCACGGTTCCAAAATTCCATCAAACGTGAGAATTTCAAATAATAAAAGATATCCTTATGAGAATAATAAATCAAGACAAATGACACGCCACCCTGTTCTTCAAACTGTCTCATAAACTCCACCTGGTGTTCATGAATGTTTTGCAAGGGAAACGTATCCTGCGTACATTCTTTCGCATCAAAGCATACAGGAATGCCTTGAACAGCTCCGATGTAGTCAACGGTACTTCTTTGTTCAAAGAATGCCAATGTGATCTGTCTTGTCTGTGGATCAATTCGCATTGGTTTGATTGGAGTCGGTATCTTTTGAATCAATGCCAGTTTATTATCTATATATTTTTGATTGGTTAAGTTAATCAGTTCCTCAAAGGTCTGTCCCCTGAGTCCTCTAGAATTCCATGATGGCATACGTATCCCTCCAATTACTTAAAAATACGTGACACAATGGCTTCAAAATAACTTGGCAGCGGCGCTTTAAACTGCTTTCCAGATAAATTGCCAAGTTCACCTTCTATTTTTGGGAAATTCAACTCATAAGAATGCAGTAAGTGGAATCTTAAATTAAAGTTTCTTTTGAAGTACTTATTTACCTGTACATCTCCATATTTTCCATCGCCAATAACTGGATGCCCTATACTGTTTAAATGAGCGCGAATCTGATGACTTCTGCCCGTTAACAGTTTTACACGTAACAAAGTGTATTCCCCATTGGTTTTCAGTGGCTCATACTGTGTTTTAATATAGTCAGCACCTTCCACTGGCTCCTTGGATATTGTCACCTTATTGTGACTCTTGTCTTTTGTCAAGTAACCTTCGATACAAGTTGATTCTTTGATAACACCTTTTACGATAGTCTGATAGTACTTGTCTATATTTCGTTCTTTTAAAAGTAATCCCATCTGCTGAAGACCTGCCAAAGACTTTCCTGCAATGATAATACCACTTGTATTACGATCAAGACGATTGCACAGTCCTGGATGAAAGCTCATTAAGTCTTCTTTCGTAAGCTGTTTTGTCTTTAATAAATATGCAATCACATACTCTGTTAAGGACTCATCCTCTGGTTTTGCTTTCTGTGATAGCATTCCTGCTGGTTTATTAATAACAAGAATGTTATCATCTTCGTAAATAACATTTAAGTCAACTTCATTTGACACAACGTCAAGTTCGGTAAACTTCTCAATTGTTTCGTCTGATAAAAAGAGCTGAACACGATCGTTGACTTCTAACTTTTCAGAACCATCTGCTTTCTTTTTATTTAACGTAATATTTTTCTTCCTAAGCATCTTATAGATAAAACTTTTGGGTGCTTTATTCATGTATTTTGCAAGCAGCTTGTCGAGACGCTGGCCTGCCTCATTCTTATTTATTTCTATTTCTCTCATGGATTCACCATCCTGTCTATTTTCCCTATTTGACGACTAATGATTCTAGGTAGCCTATGACATGCTCTCTCTCTATTTCAGAAACCTGAACAGGTTTCATAGTTTCAATTGCATGTAGAAAAGCTTTTTCTTCTTTTATCACTTTTACATGATAATCAAAGCCCCAGTTACGCACCCCTTTGGTTAAATAATCACTAATGTATGCAATGTCCTGCTCCTTTTTTCCTGCAAGTGCGATAACATTTCCCTCACACTCTACAAGAAAATCCAGATTCATAATCTTCTTTTCGGAGGTGATAACCAAACCAGTCATTAGTTTTGCCTGTTCTTTGCACTTGGAACATACTTTTTCATATCTTTCCAGTTCCACATCATGAAATGGAAAGATTACAACTAGTTCAGTGAATGCCTTTGCCAAAGGCAAAGCCATTAGGATTGCCAACACTGTACAAATGTTTTTAGAATTCCCTTTATTCACAAGAAGTCCTACTCCATACATAATAAGTCCTGCTGCAATAAATATTGCCATTTTAACAATATAGTTAATCTTCTGTTTCTTTAAGAAACCATACTGCCCCACTTTTGCTTTCATACCGTATCCTCCTGTAGTTTTTCCTCCAATTTATCTACCGTTTGTTTTTTCCCTTATGCACATTGCGAAGTGTTTTCTTCTTTCCTGTGCTTTGTTTTTGGTTAGCATTTCTGCTAACTGACTTGTTTAAAGATTTATTGGCTGACTTGCCTGCTTTCCCTTTTCCTGCTGTATTCTTGCCGCTATTCGCCTTTTCTGCTTTCAATTTTCTTGGTCTTACAAGGCATTTATCATCAAAACCAATTAAATCGGTTCTATGAGCCACACGTAATGCTTCCACAACTAAATCGTAATTTTCAGGATCACGATACTGAATCAAAGCTCTTTGCATTTTCTTCTCATGCTGTTTCTTTGGAACATACACCTTTTTCATCGTTCTCGGGTCATACCCTGTGTAATACATGCAAGTGGAAAGAGTGGATGGGGTCGGATAGAAATCCTGCACCTGCTCTGGCATGTAACCTAAGTCACGAATATATTCTGCTAACTCTACGGCCTCTTTCATAGTCGAGCCAGGATGAGAAGACATTAAATAAGGCACGATAAACTGTTTCTTATCGGTTGTATCATTTACCTTTTTATAACGCTTACGAAAGGCTTCGTAAACACTATTTTCTGGTTTTCCCATTAAGTCTAAAACAGAATCGCTGATGTGCTCTGGTGCAACCCTTAACTGCCCACTAATATGATTTTCACACAGTTCCTTGATAAAGGTATTGTCCTTATCTTCCATCAGATAATCAAAACGAATACCAGAACGGATAAACACTTTTTTCACCTTTGGAATTTTACGTAATTTTCTTAATAAATTCACATAATCCTTATGATCCACTATCAGATTCTTACAAGGAGCTGGCACTAAACATTGTTTCTTAGCACATACACCTTTTGTCTGCTGTTTCATACAGGAAGTATGTCTAAAATTTGCCGTTGGACCACCTACATCATTGATATAGCCTTTAAAGTCCTTATCCTCTGTCATAACCTTAGCTTCATCTATGATAGACTCATGACTTCTAACCTGAATCATACGGCCTTGATGGAACGTTAACGCACAGAAATTACAACCGCCAAAACATCCACGATTGGACGTAATACTGAATTTCAGTTCATTAATGGCAGGAATGCCGCCATCCTTCTCATAGATTGGATGGTATGCTCTCATATAAGGCAGTGCATACACATCATCCATTTCCTGCTCTGTCAGTGGCAATGCTGGCGGATTCTGAATGACATATTCTTTTTCTTTATATGGCTCCACTAAACATTTTGCCGTAAATGGGTCGGTATTCAGATACTGCTCATAAAAGCTTTTGGCATAAACCTCTTTGCTGTTACAGATTTCATCGAAGCTTGGAAGCACAATTGGATTATATACATGTTCGTAATCTTTCGCTTTATATACCGTTCCTTTGATAAAAGTAATGTCCTTGACATCAATTCCAGAATTCAGTGCATCTGCAATTTCCACAATGGAATGTTCTCCCATTCCATAAGAAATTAAATCCGCACCAGAATCTAATAAAATGGAACGTTTTACTTTATCACTCCAGTAATCATAATGTGCTAGACGCCTAAGACTCGCTTCAATTCCTCCAATAATAATCGGAGTCTTTTTATATACTTTACGAATAAAGTTACAATAAACAATAGTCGCTCTATCTGGACGTTTCCCGATGACACCACCTGGTGTATACGCATCTTGATGCCTTCTCTTCTTGGATACAGTATAGTGGTTCACCATTGTGTCCATATTTCCACCTGACACAAGAAAACCTAATCTTGGTGTTCCTAAAATCTGAATGGACTGTTCATCCTTCCAGTCTGGCTGTGCGATGATTCCAACACGATAACCATGTGCCTCTAACACACGGCTGATAATTGCAGGACCAAATGATGTATGGTCTACATATGCATCACCAATTACGTATACAAAATCCACTTCATCCCAGCCACGTTTTTTCATATCCGCTTTGGATATTGGTAAAAAATCATGTATCATAAATTCCTCTATTTCTAACTACATTACAGTTTTTAAATCTTCAAAACTGTTAATATAATAATCTGCTAGTCGTTTCTTTTCATTGTCCTGGTCTTTTGAGTACTCATCAAAAACTGCACATACTTTCATATTTGCCGATTTGCCTGCCAATATACCTTTTACTACGTCTTCAAATACAAGACAGTGCTCTGGCTGCACTCCTAATTTTTCTGCCACAAATTCATAGATATCGGGATATGGCTTTCCTCTGTTTACTTCACACGAAGTATGGATTGCATCAAAATACGGTGTCAATCCTCTTTTATCTAACACCATTTTGGCAAGTTCTACAGAATTACTTGTAGCAATTCCCATCTTCACTCCATGGTCTTTTAGGTAATCTAAAAATGCAAATACTCCATCTTTCACCGTTACTTCATTTTCGTATTTATCCCACGCCATGGTATTCCAATCATTTTTAATCTCATCTATGGATAACGGTATTTCAAAACGTTTTTTAAAATAAGCTGCTGTTTCAGAAAAACTCATTCCCTCGATTTGACGTTGCAAACCTTCTGGTAACGGAATATGGAATCTTCCTAAATACTCTATATCAATGCTTTTCCACATCCACATAGAGTCAATTAACGTCCCATCCATATCAAAAATTACTGCCTGTATCTTCTCTAACATATATCCTCCATAAAAGTCACACCTAACGTAACAACGCAAGCTCTTCTTCTGTCAACTGACGATATTCTCCTAACGCCAGATTCTGGTCTAATTTAAGTTCGCCCATCTGTACCCGTTTCAAATACAATACCGGTTTCTCTACTGCCTGAAACATTCGTTTTACCTGATGAAATTTTCCTTCTGTAATTGTAAGATAAACTTCTGACTTTTCCTTTGCCCGAACGATTTTAAGCTTTGCCGGCTTTGCCAATAAATCCGCATCCACCCGAAACCCCTTTGCAAATAGTTCCACATCATCCTCAGTTACCACACCGTCTACAATTACAAAATAAGTTTTTGGAACATGTTTCTTTGGTGCAAGCAGTTCATGTGCCAGTTTTCCATCATTGGTCAATAACAAAAGTCCTTCTGTATCTTTATCCAGTCTCCCAACGGGAAATAAATCTTTTCGTCCACAATCTGTTATCAAATCCAAAACGGTTTTGTCATGTCTGTCTTCAGTTGCAGAAACAACCCCTTGAGGCTTATTGAGCATAATGTACTCATACTCCGTATACCCAACTTTTTCTCCACAGCAGACGATGTCATCGTCTGTAGTAGAAACTTTGGTCTCTGGCTTTTTCACGACTTCATCATTTACAAGGACTTGTCCTTTTTTTATAAACTGCTTCACTTCTGTACGGGTTCCTAACCCCATATCTGCTAAATATTTATCCAAACGAAGTGTTGCCATTAGAATAACCTCCAGCCTGGAAGATACTTATTTTTCAATCTTCCATTTGTCGCTTTACCCCAGCCAAGTGGATAGCCATCTACTAAAACAAGCTGCCATCCATTTCTCTTATCATCTTCTATCTCAATGGTTTCCCCTTTTAGATATTTCTTAAGTTCAAGGGAATCACTTGGATAATTCAGTGTATAAGGATAATCACTTGCCTTTAATGCCATTGCCAATGCCTGACTCGGCTCAAAACGGTTCTTTTTCTTTTCTCCAAGATACAATCCCGTTCTTAAGATGCGAAGTCCTCTAAGGTCTGGCAGCAAATCTGGCACCAGATAAACCTTTTCCCCAAACTCTTCAAAATGTTTTCCTTCTAAGTCTAAATTCATCTGGCTAAAGAACTCTTCCGTTCCCTTTGGATACTTTGGAAGCTTTTTCTTTCCTGCTTCTTTTCCTGGCTCTGGTTCCCCTTTTTTACGAACAAGTGCAACGTAATGCCCTTCTCCCTTTATTTTCTGCGGCCACAAACGGAATGTGTGTTTTAGCTCTTCGGAACCATTTTCAATCCATTCTGGACGCCCTGGTGCAAACTTTTCATAAGCATCAACGGAAACCACTTCAAATTCTGGATAATTATCTAATAAATACTGAATGCTTCCTTCATTTTCAATTGGAGCAAACGTACAAGTAGAATACACCATGTAACCGCCTGGTTTTAACATTTTCACTGCTGCATCTAAGATAGACAGCTGAATCTTATGAAAAAATTCTGGTCGTTCCTCATCCCAGCTTTTGATAATGGCATTGTCTTTACGGAACATCCCTTCCCCAGAACAAGGAGCATCAATTAGAATCTTGTCAAAGTACTCCGGGAAATATTCTACTAAGCGGTCTGGCACTTCGCTAAGAACAGCACCATTGGATACTCCAAATACCTCAATATTTTTAAGTAATGCCTTGGCTCTTGAACTGCTGATATCGTTGGTAACCAATACACCCTTGCCCTTAAGTTTTGCTGCAAGTTCCGTACTCTTTCCTCCTGGTGCCGCACACATATCCAGCACGCAGTCACCTGGTTCTACTGGCAATAAGGCAGCCGGAGTCATAGCACTCGGTTCCTGAATGTAATACAATCCTGCAAAATAATACGGGTGCTTTCCCGGCTGTTCTTTCTTGTCCTGTGAAGCTTTACTATAATAAAATCCATTGTTTGTCCAAGGTACACTTGTAAGTGCAAATGGACTCATTTTTTCAAATTCTTCTGGTTGTAATTTTAGAGTATTCACACGAAGTCCCGCAAAAGGCACTTCATCAAAGCTTGCCTCATATTGCGGGAACTCATCTCCTAATAACTTTTTCATTCTCTCTAAATAAATCTCTGGTAAATTCACTTCTGTCGTCCTCTCTCATTAGAATACAAAGGAATGCTTTTTATTTTAAACTCTGGGCACGATAGCCTTCTGCAATAATATCAAGTTCCTTATTGAAACGTTCTAACTGTTCTAAATCACCTTCTTCATAAATCTTGAAGAATTCAGTCTGAATCTTAACAACTTCACGTTTGTTGGCAACACGATACAGATTCTGAATGTTGGTCAGAATATCTGCTACAATATTTGCCTTAATTCGGAAGGAATTCTGCGCATCCATGATTTCTCCACGAACACTTGACATCTCCTGATCCAATACAATAATTGCTTCGGCCGCATTGCTCAGACGTTCACGAATATGTGCTGGCATATTCTGTTTGTACTTATACTGTAAGGAATGTTCAATGGTTGCCCAGAAATTCATCGCTAAGGTACGAATCTGAATCTCTGCCTTTAATTCCTTTGGGCCATGCAACGTCTGCACAGTATACTCTACAATCAAATGATAACTACGGTAGCCACTTTCTTTTTTATGAACAATATAATCTTTTTCACTGGTTACTTTCATGTCGTTACGGTTACGAATTAACTCTACGACTTTATCTATATCCTCAACAAACTGGCAGATAATACGAATCCCTGCTATATCATCAATTCTGTCTTCGATTTCTTCTAATGGAATTTCCTTCTTCTGCGCCTTCTCCAAAATACTGGAAATCGTTTTTACTCTTCCATTTACCTGCTCAATTGGAGAGTATTCTCCAGCGTTTCTGTATTCGTTAATGATATGATTAAATTTTACCACTAGTTCGTCTACAGCTAAAACATAGGGATCTAAAATCTCCCTCCATAATAGTATTTCCATTATTACCTCTCCTTAAATTTAAGCATACACGCTTATTATACCATAGATTATTCGTTTTTGAAACAAAAATTGAGTTTCTTATTTTCATAATATTTCAAAACATAATATGGATTCACACTCATTTCTTGACCCTTATAATCTATGTAAATGCCCATATGCAAGTGTACGTCAAAATTACCAACCGTTCCTTCTATTTCACTATATCCAGTATCACCCATCAAAGCAATATATTGCCCTTTCCTCACAGTCATACCCTCTTCAATTCCTTCTGCATACGAATGTAAATGGGCATAGTAAAAGTAAGCCCCCTCTGGACTGCGGATTCCAAGCCGATACCCACCCTTTGGCAGCCACCCTTTCTTCTCTATGATACCATCTGTCATGCTGATTACTGGAAAATATCCTCGTTCATTGTTACTTGTCATAATATCTGTACCTTCATGTTTTCGTTTTCCACCATAGGTCCTGGCACCGCCCCAGGAATCATCGAAGTAAGTGGCTTCCCCGCCTTTCACATCATTTGCTACTGGAAAGCATTCGATATCCTGTAAAATAGTTTGGTACATGGTTCTGTATTGTTTGTAAATTGGACGTAGAATGCCTATTTTATAGAAGATTGCTGGAAGGTTCTTTTTGCCCTTTTGAGGGTTAAAATTACTTTGCAGCATACGGGTGGTAAGTTTGTCATAGAATTGTGGCGTTTTTGTTCCGTATGCTTCTTCTAGGCCTTGCCATAGGTCATTGTTTATGTAAAACGTTCTGAAGTTTTCTATGTTACGAATGCCTTCGTAGGTCTGAATTGCGGTAATTTCCAGAACACAGCAGGCTGCAATTGCGAATAATAAACAGATGGTTAGAAGGCTTTTTTTGATTTTCTTTTTTCTCATTCTAACGATTACACTCCTGAAAGTATGAACTATAATATATATGTGAAAGAGGTATGAAATATGATATAAAATTGAATTTTTCAGTCAAATACCCCATTCTACCTCCTTATCTCTTTCAAACAATCAAAAAAAGCAGCCCACATCACCTCATCTAGCTCTGCAAACTGCTTTTCCTCCTACCGCGTTCCCATCTTTCCAGAATTCACCGCGTCTTCCTTTTCATTTGTATCTCCACTAACTTCATCTACTCCAAAGATAAACTCATGCAACGCCTTCGTATTATCTTCCAACGTATCCGGCACTAGAACAGCCATCCCACGTATCCTCGCTGAATAATACGCACCGTCAACCGGAATGCGCATGGTTTGCAATTCATCCTGCTTCAACGTAGCCGCAAGGTACAAATATTCTATAATCGAAGTTTTTGATATATCTGTGGTCACCAATGATAGAACATCTGGCATTAATGCAAGTAATTCCACCACACTTTTTGACTTATACTTCTCAAACAATGCATTTAAGACAGCACGCTGTCTCTGCGTTCTTCCAAAGTCATTTGCCTGATCTCCGTTTGCCACATAACGAACACGAGCATATCCAAGCGCTTGATTTCCATTCAGTATTTGCGTACCTTCTCTTACATTTCGATATTCAGGTTTTGATATATAGTTAGTTCGATTAAGATAATTTGCCTCTTTTGCTGATAATGTAATCTCCACACCACCTAGCGCATCAATCACCTTCTCAAATGAGTCAAAATCAACCTTAACATACCCATCCAGCTTTAATGCAAAGTCTTGGTTTAGAGCCTGCACCAATAAATCCATTCCACCAATGTTAAATGCTGCATTAATTTTATTATCGCTGTAACCTGGTATTTGCAGATACAAATCCCTCATAATAGACGTAAGTTTTAGCGATTTTTCCTTTACATTAATGGTTGCAATCATGATGGAATCGGTTCTGCCACGATGGCCTTTGTCTAGAATTGCTTCTTCGCCTACCAGCAAAATATTAATTACGTCATCTTCATGCCTTGCAAGGACTTGGTTCTGCCAAGTAACATCATCAGGGTCTACTTCATTTAAATCTGCTGCACTGTCATCCGTTTCAAAATACTCATTTCCTTTTTGATTATCTTTGTCATAATGAATTTTATTTAAAAGATAATTAGAGTAAAAGAATATTCCACCTGCCACAATAAGTAACACAATCACTGTAATGATAACTGGCTTCTTCCAACGCTTCCTAGTTGCCTCTTTCTGCGATGAATCCTTCTGTTTCTCTTCTTCTAAGTTAGGTTCTGTATTTTTATCGTCCATATCAGCCTTTCTGTACTCACCAAAGATTATGCTGTTAAAAGCGTAACCTTTGGCGCATTATCTACTGTTTGTTAATCTCTTCGATTACACCTAGCACGTAATCGTATACACGTTTTACGGAAGAAATAGACATTCTTTCGCTTGGTGTATGGATATCTAACATGTTTGGTCCAATGGATACAATATCAAGACCTGGCATTTTGCTGGAAAGAATACCACATTCCAATCCTGCATGAATGACTTCAACAACCATATCTTCGTTGTATTGTTCTTTGTATACTTTTTTACAAATCTCAGTTAATTTTGATTCTTTCATTAATTCCCAGGCTGGATAAACTCCACGCATACTATAGGAACCACCAAGCATTGTAATTAAAGTTTCTAACTTATCACTCATGAAATCTTTGTATGTGGATTTGGAACTTCTTACAGAATATGAGAAGCATGCTTCATCATCTCCCATTTTAAAGATACCAAGATTTAAAGAGCTTTCTACTAAACCTTCAATATCACTGCTCATTGCCTGGATTCCATTTGGTGTAAATAAAAGAATAATAAGCACTTTTTCATATGTGTGTTTTTCTAAAACAGGATATTCTTTTACTTCATTTTCAATTTCTAATTCAATTGTTAAGCTTGGTTCACTAGAAGCTAATTCATTTACATAGATATCTCTTAGTTCTTTCACTGCTGCCTCTAATTCTGCAACTTTGCTAGGCTCTACTACTAATTCTGCAAAAGATTCTCTAACAATGGCATTATCTTTTAAGCCACCCCATAGAGTGATTGCCTGAAATTCTACTTTTTTCTGTAATGCACTTAAGAATCTTCCTAATAGAATATTTCCGTTTGTACGGTTCTTTGTAATCTCAATACCAGAGTGACCGCCTTGTAATCCTTTGATAGAAATTTTCGCTTTCGCACCACTTGCTGTAGTTCTCTGTAATGGTAATGTTAAGGAAGATGTCATTCCACCTGCACATCCAACTGTAAGAATGCCTTCCACTTCTGAATCAATGTTGATTAAATATTTACTTCTTAGCATACTGGTATCAAGTGCTGCTGCACCATCCATACCTATTTCTTCGTCTGTTGTAATTACAACTTCTATACGTGGAAGTGCTAACTCTTTGTCTGTTAAGATTGCCATCGCCATAGCTAAAGCAATTCCGTCATCTCCACCTAAAGTAGTACCCTTTGCATATACATAATCGCCGTCAATTGCAAGGTCTAGTCCCTCGTTAAAGAAGTCATGCTTTGTATCACTGTCCTGTTCACATACCATATCCATATGTCCTTGAATCATAACTGCCGGAACGTGTTCCAAACCCGGTGTTGCTTCCTTTATTATAACTACATTCAACGCCTCATCCTGATAACACTCAAGACCTTGTTCCTTACCAAATGCAAACAGATAATCACTAATTGCCTGATTATTCTTGGAACCTCTAGGAATATTACTTATTTCCTCAAAATAGGTAAACACCTTTTTGTAATCAATTGCTTCTAATACCATACATATTTCCTCCATTCATGTACTTTTATTATTTTCTAACTATACATTTATTATGCAAAAGGAGGCTGCCATGATGACAAACCTCCCAATTTGTATATCAAAATTTTATCACTAATTTTTAAAGCTGTGAATTGGTGCTGGAATTCTTCCTCCACGATTTACGAAATCTTCACATGAAAATTCATTTACTTTCATAACTGGAGCGTATCCTAACAAACCACCAAACTCAACCATTTCCCCTACTTCTTTACCAATAACCGGAATAATACGAACTGCTGTTGTTTTCTGGTTAACCATACCGATCGCCATCTCATCAGCAATAATACCTGAAATCGTACTTGCCTTAGTATCTCCCGGAATTGCAATCATATCCAAACCAACGGAGCAGACACAAGTCATTGCTTCTAATTTCTCAATGGTTAAAGCACCATCTTTTACGGCATCAATCATACCTTGATCTTCGCTGACTGGAATAAATGCACCACTTAAACCTCCAACATAAGAAGATGCCATAACGCCACCTTTCTTAACCTGGTCATTCAGCATAGCAAGAGCAGCTGTTGTACCAGGAGCACCAGCTCTTTCTAACCCCATTACCTCAAAGATTTCAGCAATACTGTCTCCGACTGCTGGAGTTGGTGCCAAAGATAAGTCGATAATACCAAATGGTATACCAAGACGTTTTGATGCTTCTTGTGCAACCAGCTGACCAACACGAGTAATCTTAAATGCTGTTTTCTTAATTGTTTCACATAATGTACCGAAGTCTTTTCCACGAACTTCCTCTAATGCTACCTTAACAACACCTGGTCCACTTACACCAACATTGATAATTGCGTCTGCTTCTGTAACACCGTGGAACGCACCTGCCATAAATGGATTATCATCTGGAGCATTACATAAAATAACTAACTTTGCACATCCTTGAGAATCTGTAATTCTAGATGTTTCTAATATAATTTCACCTAGAATCTTAACTGCATCCATATCAATACCAGTCTTAGTAGAACCTACATTAACAGAACTACAGATAAAATCTGTTTCCTTCATTGCTTGTGGAATACTGCGAATCAGTAATTCATCGCTTTTGGTCATTCCCTTACTAACCAAAGCGGAATATCCACCGATGAAGTTTACTCCAACTTCTTTTGCTGCACGATCCAATGTTTTCGCAATCGTCACATAATCTTCTGGTGTCTTACATGCTGCTGCACCAACTAACGAGACTGGTGTAATGGATATTCTTTTATTTACAATCGGAATGCCATAATCTCTTTCAATTTCTTTTCCTGTTTTTACAAGGTCTTTTGCAACTGTGGTGATTTTGTTGTAAATTTTCTCATTTAACTTCTCTAAATTATCGTCTGCACAATCTAGTAAACTGATACCTAATGTAATAGTTCTGACATCTAAGTTCATCTGCTCGATCATGCTGTTAGTTTCTAATACTTCATTAATATTAATCATTCTCTAACATCCTCCCTTTATGCGAGCACTTCCAACCAAGCCTAATTATATACGGTGCATTTTATCAAAAATGTCCTCTCGTTGCATTTTTATATCACAGCTTAACTCTTGTCCAATCTGCTCTAATTCTTCTGCGATTACGGAAAAATCTTTTAAAGACTCATTGGTATCTGCAATCATCATCATATTAAAGAACCCTTGTACAATAGTCTGGGAAATATCTAAAATGTTAATGTTGTTGTTAGCGAGGTAGGTACACACCTTTGCAATAATACCAACACTGTCTTTTCCTACTACTGTAATTACTGTTTTTTTCATAATAAACCCTCCTATTTATTCTTTAACATCTGCAGAAAGCAGATGGTTCTTCCCTATTGGCTACTTCAATCTTCACCTGCTTGTATGGACTATCAAATTGCTCCAGTTCATATTTCACAGTCTCAAACGCTAAATCGGGATAATTATTTTCTTTACTCAAATGCCCCAAGAAAATATGTTTCAATTTATCATGTAATAAACGATTAATCAGTCTGCCACAATTATCATTGGACAGATGTCCTAAATCGCCTAGTATTCTTCGTTTTAACACATAAGGATATGCTCCAACCTGAAGCATATTAATATCATGATTTGCTTCTAACAAAAGAAGCTCTGAACCTTCCAGATTTTCCACAATATAATCATTATAGTTTCCAAGGTCTGTTGCAATCCCTACTTTATGATTATCATGTTCAAATGTATATGCTACTGGGTTCGCCGCATCGTGAGGAATTGAGAATGGATTCACCTTAATATCCTGTATTTCAAAAGACTGATTTGGTTCAATCACATGAAATAAAGAAGGATCAATTTTTCCCAAACTC
>DBKX01000167.1:0-8267 GCA_002297865.1 Lachnoclostridium sp. UBA739 | reverse complement strand
ATTTTATATCTTCTAGCCATAACTCCAATCCCCTGAACGTGATCTGAATGCTCATGTGTAACAAGAATCCCATTTAATGACTCAGGATTAATATCAATTTGTGTCAAACCACCTTCAATTCTTTTGCAACTGATTCCCGCATCAACCAAAAGCTTCGTGTTATCATTTCCTACGTAAATACAATTGCCACTGCTTCCGCTGGCTATACTGCATAATTCCATTCGTTTTCCCCTTTTCCAGCAATGTTTTCATAAAATCTTTCCCATTATAACACAACCTATTCAATTAATCTATACCCCTACTTGTAACACATAAAAAAAGTGCCTGCTTTTGGCACAAAAAAAGCAAGCAGTCTGCTTGCTATTTTTATTCAAGTGATACTTCTTTTCTAATTTCATCACTATCAATAGTAATCTGATTACGACCATGCTGCTTTGAGTAATACATAGACCAGTCAGCACGATTGAGCAATTCTCTTGGGTCCTTACATGTTTTTGGAAATGAAGTAAATCCGACACTTACATTAACCTTAACTTTCTTTCCATGATGTTCAATTCCAAGTTCTTTCACCCGATGATGAAGTTCTTCCACAGCAGGATACGCCTCTTCTAATCCCTTATTCGGGAAAATAATTACGAATTCCTCTCCACCATATCTAGAAACGATACCGTCATTTTCATCTGCAATATTCTTGGCAAGACTTGCGATAGTACGAATAACTAAATCTCCAAACAAATGTCCATATGTATCATTAATTTTCTTAAATAAGTCAATATCAATTAATGCTACCGATAATGGCGTTCTATTATTAATGGATTCATACATGTATTCATTAAATAATTTGGTCAAATGGCGACGGTTATAAATACCTGTTAATCCATCTAGAATCGCCATAGACTGCATTTCCTGATATAGATTAGCATTGTTTAATGCAATTAAGAACTGCGCAACGATACCTTCAAAGAAATCTACATTATCTACAAAATACTCCCTTTTCTTCGTTCCTACGAAAAGTAATCCTATCTGTTGTTCTTGCTTAATTAACGGAACAAGAAGAATAGAACTAACCGATGCACATGTTATAAATTCATATTTTTCCGGGTCTACCTCATTGTCAACAAGTACCTTTGCATTATCCATAATTTCTTCAAAGCAGTTGTTTTCGATACAATCACTTAGGTGTTCTTTAAATTCATCACTCAAAGTACTTTGTACTTTATATGTAATATTTTTATTGTTCGATGTTCCTGGCTTTAATACGATTGCACAAACATCTACTCCTATACGATTTACAAAAGATTCTGTAATAAGAGTCATAAGCTTGCTAATCTCTAGGGAAGAGGATATGTATTTCAATATATCATTTTGTATCTGCATTTCTTCATTCACATTATTGATTTTCTCATAAGCAGTCTGTAATTCTATCTTCTGAACTCCCAGAAGTTCATTGGTGCTCTTTACTTTTTGCTGGTGAATTCTAAGTTCTTCATTGGTTTCATTAATTCGCTCAATTAATCGTGTTTGTGCGAACAGCTTACGATCATTTTCACCAATTACCAGAGCAATCAGCTCTGTAATAAGCCAGGTAAAAAGCATATACAAAATCAAAATGCAAACCATTTCAAAATTACTCATCCAGTCCATCGTCCGATTTAATAATGCAATCGCTATGGCTCCGCATATTACTGGACACCAAATTAAGATAAGATAAACTTTCCGCACGAAACTTTCACTAAAATCTAATGTAAAATAGAATTCAACATCATATAGTAAAACACATAAAATGCCCATTCCAAAGGCATAAATATTATCAGCCAAAATAACAAATGTGACTACCATACATATGTATAAATATTTTAACACCATCAAAGCTTTAAGACGAACTGGCGTCGTCTTAACTACGATATTTTCAGTAATTAAAAGCGCCAGCATCCCCAAAGCCGGTTGCAAACAGTTATAGCTTGTTACTGTTGAAGCATAGTGGAAGTTAAAACAGACAAGAATTACTGTTAACATCTTATGAAAGTCGATAAATTTTTTTTGAAGTAATAGAACCTGATCGTAATCCAAGATTATTATTCCTCCCAATACATGTCTATAATATCGTTATCTGATAGACTTGTAGTAAAATCCGCTACCTTTTCATTCACTTTTGTTATTAGATGTGAAGTTGTTGCTTTACTCATATCAAAAGGATATACATCCAAAATATCAACCAGAATATAGGATTGTTTTCCTTTCAGTACAGCCTTTTCACCATTTATCGTTAATGTAATTTCAGTTTCTAATGTTTTATCTTCTGCAACCTCCATAGTTGGGGTATTTTGTATTAATCCTTCATCCTTATTGGATGCTTCTGTCGATTTCAGTATATATCGAATTGAGAAATTTTCATACACCTTATCGTTTAAAGTTGCCCATTCATTATTTACATAAATCTCTTCGACAGCCTCTAAATCCATAAAGGTAAGAACCTGTTCAAGCGTATAATAATTAAGAATTTCTAAGTGGTCTCCATCTTGTATCTGATAATATCCCGATACTAATTCACCATTTGCCATGATAAATTTTGGGCATTCCACCATTTTCCCATTGAATTGAAATGAAATTGTTTCTTTAAATTCAGGAAGGCTGCGTACATCCATTGTCGCATCATTTCCCTTTGTGGAAGATACAATTTCGATTTTATCGTTCTGTTCAATCTGAGTTGATATACCAACTTGCTTACCATTAAGCTTAACAATTGCGGACTCTCCTGCTTGCCCTCTGACCATTCTCTTCTCTTCACCTACATAATAAGAGAGTTCCTTTCCTCTCTGAGGAAACAATTGTTCATTCGGAAAACCAATTTGAACTGCTACATCAGCAATTGTCATATGATTATTGTCATATAGCTTAACCCGCTCTCCATTTACCTGAATAAATATAAAATTATTCTTCTGTTCATAAAAATTTAAACAGATACCAATTGGAGTAACAAGGGTTGAATCCTTTTTCACATCATCTTCGAAATACTCAACATCTTGTAACACTTCCTGACCACGAAGTGCAACTCTCTCAGTCGGAATGTCAAGATACTCTGCAAGCAAATTAACAAACCCCGGTAGCTTGCCACCACCTCCTACAACAAATACGGCACTGACACTTTTTCCACCATTTAGTTCTATTAACTTATCTGCAACACTTTTCGTTATCATTTTCACAGTCTCAGAAACGTTGTCTATAACATCTTTTGCTTCCACTTGATGTGAAATACCTAAAATGTCATTGTAAGACACCGTCTTTTCGCTTAGACATGCCATCTTAATCTGTTCTGCTGTATCAAAATCAACCAGATATGTTTTTGCAATCTGTTCTGTAATCTCGTCACCAGCAAATGGAATCATACCATAAGCTATAATACTTCCATCCTTTGTAATTGATATATCCGATGTACCTGCACCCACATCTAAAAGTGCAATATTCAACAAACGAAATTTTTCTGGTATTGCAACATTAATTGCAGCGATAGGCTCTAAGGTCAAATTAGCTACGAACAATCCTGCTTTTTCTACTGCAGCATACAAACCGTCAATTACTTCCTCTGGTAAAAAAGTAGCAATTAATTCTGTTCCAGCCTTCAATGCTTTGTGTCCTAATAGACTTGAAATTGCGAAATCATTGAGAAAATACCGAATTACAGAATAACCTACACAATAAAACTTTAAATCTTCTTCTTTCGTTTCTTCTCTCAAAGCATCATAAGCCTTTTCCACTCCGAGAAGATTGATTGACTGCACATGTTCGTCTTCTATCACTGTATCTGTTCCAAACTCATAATCTGCTCGGACTGTAACAGTTTTAAGCATACGACCAGCTGCTGCAATACAGACATCAGTTAATGGCCTGCCTATTCTATGTTCCAACTCATTCTTAATCTCTGTTATTGTTTCTGAAACTTTAATGATATCATGAATTTGCCCATCCAACATAGCTCTAGTTTCATGAAAACGAGAAACCTGTGCTACAACCTTAAACACTTTACCATCTTTATAACCAACTGTACCAACAATACTTCTAGTACCTATGTCGAGTCCAAAAACCAAGTGTTCAGGATATTTTATATTACTTGGCATCTAGATTCCCCCATTTTTTCTGTCAATTGTAATATTATTGAATAATATTGTTATTATATAACAGAGTTATTATAACATATCATTTCCATCTAAACTAGTAGTATTTTCAACTGTGAAAATATTTTTTCAAGATCTCCATCATTTACCAAAACCACAGAACATTGCTGTTCAAACTGTTCTTCCCTTTTTTGATTTGCCATGATTGCTTCTATTTTCGCATCGGAGTATCCCCTGGATTCCTTAAGCCTTCGTACTCTTTCATCAAAAGGCGCACTAACATACCAGAATTCATCACAGATATCTCCATATCCACACTCTAATATAATGGCAGATTCTATGAAAACATAGTCCTTATCACTTGCTTTTTTCATATTTTCAATCTCATTTCTAATATACTCTTTTACTTTAGGATGTATGATACCATTTAGTGTAGATAATTGTACATCATCTGCAAAAACGACAGCTGCTATCCCTTTTCTGTCTAATTGTCCATTTTCATCTACAACCGAATCACCAAAAGCTGCTACAATTTCATTGTAACAGCTCTGGCCAGGCCGCATTAACAGAGCTCCAATGTCATCTGCAATTAAAACAGCTGCATTGAATTTTTCTTTTATCATGTTGGCAACTGTGGATTTTCCACATCCAACTCCGCCAGTTAATCCAATTATTTTCATACCCTAACCTTCCCTAGTCTTTCTCTACAATAATATATTAATGTATTAGTGTGCTTCGAACCAGTTATCTCCTTGTTCAACTTCTACTTCTAATGGAACATTCATATTCGCTGCATGAAACATTTCATCATGAAGAATTTTTCTAACTGCCTCGATTTCATCTTTATGCGTTTCCACTAAAAGTTCATCGTGAACCTGTAAGATAAGCTGTGATTTCATTTTTAAATTTTTAAGTTTTTCGTTAACACGTACCATTGCAATTTTAATAATATCAGCTGCTGTTCCCTGAATAGGAGAATTCATTGCAATACGTTCCCCTGCTGCTCGTTGCATAAAATTAGATGCCTTCAATTCTGGAACTGGTCGAATACGATGATACATGGTTTCCACATACCCTTTCTCTTTACCAAACTCTATGGAACTATCCATAAATTCTTTAATCTTTGGATACGTTGCAAAATATTTGTGAATGTATTCATCTGCTTCCTTTTTAGAAATATTCAAATTCTGGCTTAGTCCAAACGCCGTACTTCCATATACGATCCCAAAGTTAACTGCTTTTGCATTACTTCTGTCTCTTGCAGTCACTTCTTCAAAAGGAATGTGAAATACTTGAGACGCTGTTATTCTATGAATATCTTGGCCTTCACGATATGCTTGGATTAATGTTTCATCTCCTGACATATGTGCGAGCACACGTAGTTCAATTTGTGAGTAATCGGCATCTAAGAATACATATCCAGCTTTTGGCACAAATACCTTACGGATTTCTTTTCCTAATTCCATACGGATCGGTATATTCTGAAGGTTTGGCTCAGTGCTGCTGATTCTTCCTGTTGCTGTAATAGTCTGATTAAACTTGCCATGAATACGTCCATCTTCCTTAATATAAGCTGCAAGACCATCTGCATAGGTAGATTTTAGTTTTGTAAGCTGGCGATATTCAAGAATTTTATCTACTACAGGATGCTCACAGCGTAGCTTCTCTAAAATATCTGCCGATGTGGAATATCCAGTTTTCGTCTTTTTGGCAAATGGCATATTCATCTTTTCGAACAAAATGACACCGAGCTGTTTTGGAGAGTTGATATTAAATTTCTCCCCTGCCATTTCGTAAATTTCACTTTCTAATAAAACAATTCTCTCTCCAAGTTTACGTCCATATTCTGTAAGCTCGTCCTTATTTACATGAACCCCACGAACTTCCATATCGTATAACGTAGTAATAAGCGGCAATTCAATATCATAATACAACGACGTCATATTTTCCTTTTCCAGTTTTTCTGTCAAATCATGATAAGCCATCATTGGAATGTATGCGTTATAACAAGCATATTTTAAAAATTCCTCTTTCTTCTCCACTGCTGCTTCTAAATCTGCTTTTCCAAAATAGTCCGCAAATGATGGAATCGTTAAAGATGCGTAGTCTCTCGCAATATCATCACATGCATAAGTATCTTTTAATGGATTTAACAGATACGCGGCAACTTTACAATCGAAAAACGGATCGTGCTCTTCATTACCAAAGCTGTCATTCGGAATATGAAACAACATTTCTTTTAAATCAAGCACAGATACGACTCCTTGCATAGATAGCTTAGAAAGTTCTTTGTTAATATCCTCACTTGTTATTTCGTCCTCTGTGGAAATGTAACACGTTTTAACACCACCTTTTCCCTCAAAAGAAAGTGCCACACCATAGATGCTCTCTTGTGTTTTTTCTTCCAATCCAGCAAAAGAAAACTGACCATCTTCTGCTACAGACAATTTCTTATCATCATTCTTCTTAAATACCTGAAATCCTAGAACGAAGTCCTTCTTCTCTTGGTATGTCGCTAACTCGTCCCATACTGTCTTAGCAGCTTTTGCTTTTACAATCTTAACGAATGTATTTTCCACGTTTTCATTAGAAGAGACCACGTCACAGTCAAATCTTTTCAGAATACTTTTGAATTCCAACTCTTTCATTTTCTGAAAAGCTTCTTCGTTATAGATATTTTCAATCTTGCTTTTCTCTGACCGATAGTCAAGTTCACAATCTGTCTTGATCGTTGCAAGGACCTTACTCATTTTTGCTAACTCAATGTTATTGCGAAGGGCCTCTTTGGCACGGTTCGGTTTTATTTCTTCGATATGGTCATATGCATTTTCCATAGTTTTAAATGTATCTAATATCTTTAAAGCTGTTTTTTCGCCGATTCCCGGAACGCCTGGAATATTATCCGCAGTGTCTCCCATAAGTGCTTTCATCTCAACAACTTGCCAAGGTTCTATTCCCAATGTTTCGACTACATCTTTTGTATTGTAGTCTTCAATTTCCGTTCCCGTCCGTTTTGTCTTTGGAATACGAACTTTAATGTGATCACTGGCTAACTGAAGCAAGTCTCTATCGCCTGAAACAACTGAAACTTCTAATCCTTCTGCCTCACTTCTTTTTGCAAGAGTTCCTAATATATCGTCTGCCTCATACCCTGCTTTTTCTACGATATGAATATTCATCGCCTTAAGAACTTCTTTCATAAGTGGAACCTGTTCCTTTAGTTCCTCTGGCATTCCTTTTCTTGTCCCTTTATACTCTGGAAACATCTCATGCCGAAAAGTAGGATGCTTTACATCAAATGCAACAGTCAAATAATCCGCCTTTTCTTCGTCTAGAAGCTTAAACAAAATATTTAAAAAACCATATACAGCATTCGTATGAAGTCCTTTTGAATTGGTTAACTCTGGTATTCCATAAAATGCTCTGTTTAAAATACTGTGTCCATCAATTAAAACAATTTTTTTACTCATATTATCTCCAATCTTTATGCAAACCATAATCCTAATAATAACATAAACAAACACAAAATAATTCTCTTTTGTATCTTTTTCGATCTCTCTAGAAGGATCTTCTCTTCTTGTTTATGTATAAAGCCTTCCAAATCAATATGAAAATTATTAGCGATATTTTTATTTTCATCAAGCTGCTTCATACCATTTAAAAGTGTAAAGTATACCTCAAGGTCTTCTTTACAATCAGCACAATGGTTGATATGTTCCAGAAAATCTTTTAGCTGGTCATTATCTATTTCTTCATTTATAAATGGCGTAATCAGACATTGCGCTTCAAAACATGTCATAAAAATCCTCCATTAATATTTTTTTCAAAAACCTCTTGCATTATTCTAACACATGTGTTAGAATAAGTCTCGCCTTAAGAAATAAAAAGTTGAAAAAAACTTATATTATTTCTTCCACATGCGGATGTGGCGGAATGGCAGACGCATCAGACTCAAAATCTGACGGGGGTGACTTCGTGCGGGTTCAAGTCCCGCCATCCGCACTACTAAAAGAACATATTTTGTATGTTCTTTTTTTATTTAAATAATCTGTGTATCTGCATCCTATATCATAATACAAAGAGGTATCCCAAGCATTCTATACACCTAGGATACCTCTTATTTTCTTCACAATTGTCCAGTAATAATCCTCCAAT
>DBKX01000160.1:45927-51581 GCA_002297865.1 Lachnoclostridium sp. UBA739 | reverse complement strand
GTATGGGGAGCAGGGTATCGTCTGAATAGATAATGAGCAGTTTTTGATAACTTCATATTGTTTAGGATTTGTTTAGAAAATACCTTCTGTCTGTTTAATGTGGGCTGTTAAGATAACTACAGAAACAAGACAGGAGGTTTTTTAATGATAAAAGAAGGAATTAATGGATTTTGCATGGCACTGGCGGATAGTGTACCAGGTGTATCAGGAGGAACAGTTGCATTTATCATGGGATTCTACGATCGCTTTATTTCATCTATTGATAATCTGGTATTTGGAAAAATGGAAGAGAAAAAGAAAGCATGCGAGAATTTAAGAAGGGAATTTTATTTTGCTTAATAGGCATTATTCTTGTTGCAGGAATAACGTGGGTAAATGGAAAAACGGGAAGTGTATCTATGGATTTGGGACAGTTCTCTATAGTAACAGCAATCAAATTGTTTTTTATTGGAATGGTGGCCATTTCAGCAATGTTCCTACCGGGAATATCGGGTTCTACATTGCTTTTAATATTTGGAGCATATATTCCAGTCATTACAGCAATTAAGGGTGTTCTTTCATTGAATTTATCCTATGTTCCAAATCTTTTGTTTTTTGGAAGTGGGGTACTTGTGGGAGCCGCAACGGTTGTAAAAGTAATCAGGATTTGCCTTGAAAAATTCCGTCCACAGACTATTTATATGATTTTAGGAATGATGATTGGCTCATTTTATGCAATTGTTATGGGACCAACTACACTGGATATTCCGAAAGAACCTTTAGGCATGAATAATTTTCAACTAATAGCATGTATTGTGGGAGTAGGGTTGGTATTGGGAATGCAGTGGATAAAAGAAAGAAGTGATAATAATGGAAATTGAATTTAAAATTCTAGATTGGATACAAAGTATTCGGACACCAATTGGTGATGTGATGATGCAATTCGTTTCAGGATTAGGTGATGCAGGAACTATATGGATTTTACTGGCTGTTATTTTGCTTATCATTCCCAAGACTAGAAAAAGTGGAGCAGTATTACTAATGGCATTATGTCTTAACGTGGTTTTGTGCAATGTCATATTGAAAAATGTATTCTGCAGAATACGTCCCTGTGATGTAAATACGTCGATTCAGCTTTTAGTTGCAAGACCAGATGATTTCTCATTCCCTTCAGGACACACCGCAGCGTCCTTTGCAGCAGTATCGGCTCTTTTCTTTGCAGGAGAAAAGCGGTTATGGAAACCGGCAATGGTATTGGCTATTCTCATAGCTTTTTCAAGAATGTATTTGTATGTACATTATCCCACAGATATTTTGGGAGGAATTGTAGCAGGAATTACAGTCGGGTGTATTGGGTATCAATTAGTAGGAAAATTGGAAAGATTGAAAATTCACAATACGCGGAAAGGTGATGATATACATGGCAGTAGTAATTATTCCGGCATTTCGGCCAGATAAAACATTAATATCAATCACAGATCAGCTATGGTCACTGGGATACGGAATCATTGTAGTGGACGATGGGAGTGGAAAAGATTATAGGCAGGTTTTTGAAGCTGTAAGTGATATTTCAATCGTTCTTCACCATTCAGAAAACCGGGGAAAAGGGGCAGCAATTAAAACAGCACTGAACTATATAAAGAATGAGATGTGGGACAGTGATGTGATAGGTGTCATGGATTCAGATGGACAGCATCAGACAGAAGATATGCGAAGGGTGCTTGAATTTGCTGATAATCACAGAAAAACTCTAGTACTCGGTGTCAGGAATGTAGGCAAAGAAATGCCGTTAAAATCCAGAATCGGAAACAGAATAACAAGAACAGTTTTCCGCCTGATTAGCGGAGTGAAGGTATCAGATACCCAGACTGGATTAAGGGCATTCAGCTCAGATTTGATAAAAAAATTACTTTCTGTTCAGGGAGAAAGATATGAATATGAGATGAATGTTTTAATAGAGCTGGCAAAGGCAAAAATTCCAATTGAGGAAGTTCCTATTGATACAATCTATCAGGATAAGCACAATTCCTGTTCACATTTTCATGTTTTTAGGGATTCCATAAGAATATATAAGGATCTATTGAAATTTACATTGTCATCATTCTCCAGTTTTATAGTTGATTATGTATTGTTTGCGCTATTTATGATTGTTCTTCCTCATACGGCGATTTTGGTATTTTTGGCAAATGTTTGTGCCAGGGTAGTCAGTGCTTTTTATAATTATACCCTAAATTGCAGTATGGTGTTTCATACAGGCAGAAAAGTAAGGACTGCAGCAGAGTATTTTTTACTGGCAGCGTTCATTCTTGTAATGAACAGCTTAATTCTAAGTGTGTTTGTGCAAATATTACATTTTTCTGTATATCCGGCAAAAATATTAACAGAAAGCATCCTCTTCGTTGTAAGCTGGGTGGTGCAGAGAAGACTTATTTTTAGGAAGAGATTACGCTTCAAAACCAAGGAAACGTATGAAGATATATCTGTTCCTTGTCCGGCAGATGGAAAGGTCGGAGTATTATGAAAAGAAAGATAATATGGATGGTGGTTGACTCATCAGCAGCCGCTTTGATTATTCTGGCAGTGTGGCTTTTCAATTATGTGATTCCACAGAAGGGGATAAAAGCAGTGTCAGTGCAAAAGTCAATAGAAGAATCAATAAGAAATCAAAATAAATCACCAGAAGAGATGGAACAAGAGCAGGATTCTTTCCAGACTACTAAGGTGCTAATGGATAAACAGGGCTGGCATGAAAAGTTTACAGATAAATTTACAGATACAGTGATTGCAACAGATACGACTTATACTAGCCCGAATCTGTCAGTTCGGCTATCTTATAATCAGTATGACACAGGAAAATTGGATATGTCTGATGCTGGCAGGCATAAAAAATATGGTACAGAAATATCTTATGTGCTTGCAGATATTTATGTAGGAGATATTACATGTCTTCAGACCGCTTTTGCACAGAATACATATGGAGTAGGTTATACAGAAAAACTTTTAGATATGTCTAAGAGAATGGAAGCCGTTCTTTCTGTGAATGGAGATTCGTACAGCAATAACCGTCATAGAGACAATGGAACAATTATTAGAAATGGCGTGATATACAGAAGCCAGCCCACAGATGTCGAAACTTGTGTCTTAAATTGGGATGGGACGATGGACATTTATAGTCCAGGAAACATAGATATACAGCAACTGGTTGACCGAGGTGCATACCAGAGTTGGATATTTGGACCAAGTTTGTTAGATGAAAACGGAAGGGCAAACACTTCTTTTCAGACATGGGATTATATTCGTGAGTCTCATCCAAGGACGGCAATCGGCTATTATGAACCGGGACATTATTGTCTTTTGCTAGTAGACGGAAGACAGGATAATTCAAGGGGAATGTTTCTGGAAGAAATGGCACAGTTATTTGAAAAATTAGGATGTAAGGCTGCATATAACTTAGATGGAGGTCATGGTTCAGGTGTAAATGCTGGTTTGCAGATTGCTCGTGGTACATATTTTAAGGTCGTAGATTCGGATGATTGGCTGGACGAACATGCATATATGATAGTACTTCAAAAACTCAAAAAGTATAGTACATTAGAAGCGAGACATCTGATTAGTAATATGCCGGATTTAATAGTTACAAATTATGTATATGATCATTTAGAGGAAAAAACATATCGTGTTATGGGGTATAAAAATGTATTTCCGATACAAACCATATGCAGTTGGAATGAAATAAAGCATTTTTTACCAACACAATATCTTATTATGCACGCCCTGATTTTTCGTACAGATTTATTAAGAAAAGCCGGAATTCAACTTCCCGAACATACTTTTTATGTCGACAATCTTTTTGCATATCAGCCACTTCCTAATGTGAAGTATATCTATTATATGGATGTGGACTTATATCATTACTTTCTTGGGAGAGAGGATCAGTCAGTAAATGAAAACATTCTCATGGAACGCATTGATCAGCAGATAAGGGTAACGGAATTGGTCGCAGGTTGTGTGGATTTAGGGGAAGTAAAAGAAAAAACACCGAAATTAGCAGCCTATATGTATCGAAACATATCTATTATGATGGCAATATCCTCCATACATTTGTTATTGATAGGCACAGAAGAGGCATATGAAAAAAGAGAGAAATTATGGAGGGAAATAAAGAAAGAGAACAAGGGGATGTATTATCGATTGCGATACACTACTTTAAGTGGATTAACTTACCTTCCGGGAAAACTTGGTGGGAAAATTACACTTAGTGGTTACCAGGCTGCAAAGAAGATTTATCAATTTCAGTAGGAAAGGATGTTAACTTATGGCGCATATTTTTATTGCGTTTGTAGATACACCAGGGCTGTTTGCGACAATGATTCGTAAATATTTGAAACAAAAATATATTCATGTTGTGATTTCTATGGATGTCAAGTTGGAAGAAGCATATAGTGTGGGAAGGCGCAATCCGTTTATTCCTGTTTTAGCAGGATTTGAACGAGAAGATAAAAATAAAATATACAAAGCATTTCCAGAAGCAGAGTACATGATCTGTAAGATAAAGGTAAACGAGAAACAAAAGGAGCAAATATTGTCAAAACTGCGGAATGATTACGAAAACAGGTACAAATATCATTATGCCGTTGCGGGATTGATTCCTCTCGTTTTTGGGAAAGCATTTTATCAGAAAAATCATTTTACGTGTTCCTCGTACATTGCCAAATTATTGGCTGATACTGGAATTTATATAGCAGATAAGCACTTTTCTTTTATATTTAGTGCTTTGGTGGTGATTGGAAACTGGTTATATAGAACGTAAATAGCGGATTTAGTGCACACAGTCCGTTCATAATATGATATACTTTGCTATATGATTATGCAATCGAAATATGCGGAGGTATCACATGAATGATCAATGGATAGAGTTTGCCATTCGAATTCAGAGTATTGCACAAGCAGGACTTCAATATGGCAAAGACAAATATGACAAAGAACGATATGAAGAATTACGACAGATCGCTGCTGAAATGGTATCCATAAAAACAGATATTCCTGTGAATAAGATTTATGACTTATTTTGCAATGAATCAGGATATCAGACTCCAAAAGTAGATACACGGGCAGCCGTTTTTATAGATAATAAAATCCTTCTTGTTCACGAAAATAATGGGATGTGGTCATTGCCAGGCGGCTGGTGTGATGTAGACCAATCTATTGCCTCAAATACCGAGAAGGAAGTAAAAGAAGAGGCAGGCTTTACTGTGACTTCTGAAAAGATTATCGCCATTCAGGATTGGAGAAAACACAATGTAACCAATTATGCATTTGGGGTAGTGAAAGTGTTTGTTCTATGTAAATATGAAAGTGGAGAATTTGCAGAAAATATTGAGACAACTGAGGTAAGATTTTTTAATAAAGAGGAAATACCGGACAATCTTGCTGTGGAAAAATGCACAAAAGAACAAATATTGATGTGCTTTGCCTCATATGAAAATCTGAGTTCTCCAACATTGTTTGATTGAAATTTATAGGATAAAGGAGAAAACGTAAGCTGTATGGAAATAAGAATATTACGCTATTTTTTAACAGTAGCAAAAGAACAGAGTTTTACAAAAGCAGCAGAACAATTACATATTACACAGCCAACGCTTTCCAGACAGATGGCAGCATTTGAGGAAGAACTG
>DBKX01000160.1:39388-45913 GCA_002297865.1 Lachnoclostridium sp. UBA739 | reverse complement strand
TTATTTATCCGTAAGGGGAAAAATATTACACTTACAGAGGAAGGCATTTTATTAAAAAGAAGAGCCTTAGAGATTCTTAATCTTGAGGAACGCACTTTGGAAGAGCTTAAGGGTGCGGAAGAAGTGATAGAAGGAACTGTAACAGTGGGATGTGGCGAATTTGCAGCAGTAGAGACGCTGGCGAAAATATGTAAGCGGTACAAAGAAAAATATCCGCTGGTTCAGATTGCGATTCATACAGCAACTGCGGATACCATATACGAGATGATGAATAAAGGACTTGTGGATGTTGGCCTTTTTATGGAGCCGGTTGACACTGAAGGCCTTGACTATATTAGAATTAAGGATAGTGATCATTGGGTTGTGGGGATGTGTCTTAATGACCCCCTTGCAGAGAAAAAATTTATACAAAAGCAGGATTTGTTAGGAAAACCTCTTATTTTACCGGAAAGAATGGGGGTTCAAAGTGAACTAGCTAATTGGTTCGGAAAGGATTTTGCAAAACTGCATATTGCATTTACAAGTAATCTCGGTACTAATGCTGGGGTTATGGCAAGATATGGTCTCGGATATCCAGTATCGATCGAGGGTGCTGCGAAATATTGGAGGGAAGATATTCTTGTTCAAAAAAGACTCTTTCCAGAAATTACTGCAAGCACAGTGATAGCATGGAGAAGAAACATACCATATTCAAAGGCTGTGAATCGGTTTATTGAGGAAATTAATGCTTTTGAGGCATAAAATAGAATGTAATATAAGCATTGGACATAATAGAATAATGAATTGTAGAATAGATGTGTAAGATAAAAAGGAAAGAAATACACATCTATTTGTTTTGATAAGGAGAGTGAAAGCTATGGGAAAAAAATTAGTTGCTTATTTTAGTGCAAGCAATACTACAAAAAAAGTAGCAGAGGTGATTGCAGAAAGTGCAAAAGCGGATTTATTTGAAATCACACCAAAGACTCCATATACAAAGGCAGATCTTAATTGGATGGATAAAAAGTCCAGGAGCAGCGTGGAAATGAAGGATAAGAAATTCAGACCGGAAATCGTGGATGCTGATATAGATATGAGTACTTATGATGAGATAATCATTGGATTCCCTATATGGTGGTATGTTGCACCAACAATCGTTAATACATTTTTGGAAACCTATGATTTTTCAGGTAAGAAAATTGTTCTTTTTGCCACATCTGGTGGAAGTGGATTTGGAAATACAGTACGGGAATTACAGCCTTCTGCACCAGATGCTGTTATTACGGAGGGAAAGATTTTAAATAATGCTTCCAGACAGCAAATCGATGAATGGGTAAAAACAATATAGGATTGGAGTAATGCAGTATGGAAAAAATTATACAAACCGCAGGAAGAACAGCACTAGGAGAATTTGCGCCACAGTTTGCACATTTTAATGATGATGTGCTTTTTGGAGAGAACTGGAATAATCAGGACATAGATGTGAAGACTAGAAGTATTATTACCGTTGTGGCACTTATGGCTTCTGGTATTACAGATTCTTCCTTAAAATATCATTTACAAAACGCAAAGGCACATGGTGTGACGCAGAAAGAAATCGCCGCAATTATCACACATACAGCTTTTTATGCAGGCTGGCCAAAAGGATGGGCTGTTTTTAATCTTGCAAAAGAAGTTTGGGAAGTGAATGAGGGTGATTTGCCTTATGAAGAGGAAGCAATGAGGGCACACGCCAAGGAAATGGTATTCCCAATTGGCGCACCAAATGATGGATTTGCACAGTATTTTTCAGGAAGAAGTTTTTTGGCGCCTGTTTCAACTTCTCAAGTGGGTATCTTTAATGTGACTTTTGAGCCGGGATGTAGAAACAACTGGCATATCCACCATGCAAAGAGCGGTGGTGGTCAGATACTGGTATGTGTGGCAGGACGCGGATATTATCAGGAAGAAGGAAAAGAAGCAATTGAGATGAAACCTGGTGACTGCATAAATATTCCACCAGAAGTGAAGCATTGGCATGGTGCAGCCAAAAGCGAATGGTTCTCACATCTGGCAATTGAAGTGCCGGGTGAGGAAACATCAAATGAATGGTGTGAGCCAGTCACAGACGAAGTGTATGGTAGATTACAATAAAAAGGAGTTTCGTTATGTATAACAATTATTTGACGTTAAACAATGGGATAAAAATTCCACAGTTGGGACTGGGTACTTGGTTTATCGATGATGATAAAGTGGCAGAGGTTGTAAAAGAAGCAGTGAAAATTGGCTATCGTCATATTGATACGGCACAGGCATACGGAAATGAGCGAGGTGTTGGTGAAGGTATCAGAACTTGTGGCATTCCAAGAGAAGAACTGTTTGTTGTATCAAAAGTAGCTGCCGAACACAAAACTTATGAAGAGGCTATGGCAGGTATTAATGAGACACTTGATAAGATGGGACTTGATTATCTTGATATGATGATTATTCATTCTCCACAGCCATGGGTTAAGGTGAATCAGTGTGAGGATAGATATATAGAAGGAAACAGAGCTGCGTGGAGAGCACTTGAAGATGCATATAAGGAAGGAAAATTGAAGGCAATTGGCGTTTCAAATTTTCAGATAGGAGATATAGAAAGTCTTCTTGAGGTTGCAGAAATAAAACCTATGGTGAACCAGATTCTGCTTCATATCAGCAATACGCCTATGGAACTTGTAGAATATTGTCAGAAGAATGAAATTGCGGTAGAAGCCTATTCTCCAATTGCACATGGTGAGATTTTAAATCAGCCTGAAATAGCTGCTATAGCAGAAAAGTACGGAGTGACAGTACCACAACTTTGTATCAGATATACGTTACAGCTTGGAGCAATTTCACTTCCTAAGACAGCAAATTCGGAGCATATGAAAAGCAATGCAGAAGTGAATTTTGAAATCCGTGATGAGGATATGGAAATCCTTAAGAATTTCAAGAAGATCGAAAGCTATGGAGAAAGTGGATGTTTTCCGGTCTATGGAGGAAGGATGTAGGATAGCATGGAGTATGTAAAATTAGGGGATACGGACATTGAAGTTTCAAAAATATGCGTTGGCTGTATGAGTTTTGGAAAAGCGGGTACTATGCATGACTGGACACTTAATGAAACAGAAAGTGAGAAAGTAATTAAGCATGCATTGGAACTTGGAATCAATTTTTTTGATACTGCAAACTGCTATTCGGCAGGAACAAGTGAAGAATATCTTGGAAGGGCAATCAAGAATACTATAGCAAGAGAAAAAGTAGTAATTGCTTCAAAGGTATATTTCAATGAAGGACGTTTATCAAAAGCAGCGATTAAGAAGGAAATTGAAGGTACACTAAGGAGACTTGGAACTGATTATCTTGATCTTTATATAATTCACAGATTTGATTTTGATACTCCAATTGAAGAAACGATGGAGGCTTTACACGAATTAGTGAAGTCTGGAAAGGTGCGGGCAATAGGAGCGTCTGCCATGTATGGATATCAGTTTTATAATATGCAGCTAGCTGCAATAAATCATAACTGGACCCCTTTTTCTACAATGGAGAATCACTATAATTTACTTTATCGGGAAGATGAGCGGGAGCTGATACCAATCTGTAATCAGATGGGGGTATTCCTTATGCCATATAGTCCGCTTGCTGCTGGGCATTTATGCAGACCAGACTGGAAAGCAGACTCTCTGAGGAGCAAAACAGATCGAGTTGCAATGGGAAAATATGACGGCATGGAAGAACAAGACATGAAGATTGTTGCCAGAGTACATGAGCTTTCTGAAAAATATAATTGTAAGATGTCACAGATTGCACTTGCATGGCAGTGGGCAAAGGGAATTGCTTCTCCGATTATTGGTGCAACTAAGACTGCCTATCTTGATGATGCAGTCGGTGCATTGGACGTGAAATTGACGGATTTGGATATTGCATATTTGGAAGAGCTGTATGTGCCACATCCAATTGTGGGAGCAATTAAGCATAATCCGGAACAGCCAGTTGTATTACTTGATGAGAAAAAATAGTCAATAGGCATGAAAAAACTGAATACAACCATGACGAACTAGGCAAAGAAATATATGGAAGAGGAGTTTATGATAAGTTGAAAAAAGAAGTAATGTTAGTAACAGGAGCAGGACAGATTTCTATGGCAATTGCAAGGAGAATGGGTTATGGGAAGAAAATTGTCATGGGCGATAAGAATATTAACAATGCAAAAGCAATTGCTGAAGTAATGAATAATGCCGGTTTTGACGTAGAACCGGTAGAGATGGATTTATCTTCAAGAGAATCTATCAAAAATTTGATTGCAAAGGCTTTGGAATACGGGGAAATCAAGATGCTTGTTAATGGCGCAGGGGTATCACCAAGTCAGGCACCAATAGAGGCAATCCTTAAAGTTGATCTGTATGGTACAGCTGTGTTATTAGAAGAAGTAGGAAAAGTCATTGCGAATGGTGGCGTTGGAGTAACGATTTCCAGCCAGTCAGGATGGAGAATGCCACAGCTTACAGCAGAAGAGGACGCTGCATTGGCTACTACACCAACAGAAAAGTTGTTAGAATTGGAAATTCTACAGCCAGAGAACATAAAAGATACACTTCATGCATATCAGATGGCAAAACGCTGTAATGAGAAGCGTGTTATGGCTCAATCAGTGGAATGGGGTAAACGAGGTGCAAGGTTAAATGATATTGCACCTGGAATTATTGTGACCCCACTTGCAATAGATGAATTCAATGGACCTCGTGGAGATTTCTATAAGAACATGTTCGCTAAGTGTCCAGCAGGAAGGCCTGGAACAGCAGATGAAGTGGCAAATGTAGCAGAGCTTTTAATGAGTGATAAAGGAGCCTTTATTACCGGATCAACATTCCTTGTCGATGGTGGTGCAACTTCGTCTTATTATTATGGACAGTAAAATCAGAGGAATAGTCTTTGAAAAATGCTTTTTACTTTATAGAACATTCTGCTGCACCCCAGTTTCTATGAAGTAAAAAGCTCCTAAAAAACAGGAGGTACAAAAGTATGTCAACAAAATTAGTAGTATATTATTCTTGGTCAAATGGAAATACAAAAAGAATTGCTGAGAAAATTGCTGAAGAGATAGGCGCAGATATTAGGCAGATCGATACGGTAGAGCCATACCAAGGAAGCTATGATGAGGTAGTCGATCAAGGACAGAATGAAGTAAATAGAGGATATATGCCAAAAATAAAACCCCCTGATGTTGATATAAAAGATTATGATGTGGTTGCAGTAGGAACACCTACATGGTGGTATACTATGGCTCCAGCTGTATTGACATTTTTGAACCAGAATGACTGGTCAGGCAAAAAAGTAATACCATTTATGACAAACGGAGGATGGCCTGGACATGTGATCGAAGATATGATAAAGGAATGTGAAGGGGCAGAGATTATAAACCCAATGGAAGTGAAATTTGATTCTCAAGGAGGTGCAGTGCTGAAGACACCAGAGGATAAAATTGATGATTGGATAGCAGAGATAAAAAATAGTCTGCAGATATGATTTACGAGTCTGCAGATTTTTAATGTTCATTTATAGGCATGTTCTCTATCGCTAATATTGACAATCGTACGATTTCATACTATACTAAATCGTACGATTTCGTACATGGAGGTGCAAAAAAGATGCATAATAATCGCAGAAATGAGATTCATCGAATCAACTATCTCACCACTGAAATGGAGTCGCTGTATCATCTGGCATCTTTGAAGCTAGGGATTACAGACAGCGTTTCTATTGTGCTTTATTCCATCTATGATGCTGGCAACGAATGTCTGCTCAGCGAAATATACAAAAAATCCGGCATCAGTAAGCAGACAATCAATTCTGCCATACGTGGTCTTGAAGCAGAAGGCATTCTTTATCTAAAACAATATAACGGCAGATCCAAAAAAGTTATTCTGACCGATAAAGGCAAAGAGTATGTGCAAAGAACTGTTGCCAGACTCTATCAGGCAGAAATGAATGCGTTTGATACTTGGACAGAGGATGAAATCAGTACCTATATTGGACTGATGGAAAAATACGCAGACTGCTTTCGTCAGCAAATCGAGAAGTTATAAAATTGACGATGAATGCTACTGATTGATATGCAAAATATTAGCACCAGCAGTTGTCAAAATGGCAAATCGCTGGTTAGGGAGGATACAATGAACATTCAACTTTCAGATCATTTTTCCTATGGAAAACTTATAAAATTTACTTTGCCATCCATTGCTATGATGATTTTTACATCTATCTACAGCGTAGTGGACGGTTTTTTTGTTTCAAACTTTGCTGGTAAAACTCCTTTTGCCGCAATTAACTTAATCATGCCAGTGCTTATAATTTTGGGCACAGTTGGCTTCATGTTTGGTACAGGTGGCACAGCTCTGGTAGCAAAGACCTACGGCGAGGGCGAGAAAGAAAAGGCAAACAGTTATTTTTCCTTGTTTGTGTATGTTGCTTTTGTCATTGGTTTGGTTTTAGCAGTACTTGGTTTCGTTTTTGCTGGTCCGATAGCGTCTGCTCTTGGTGCGG
>DBKX01000160.1:36533-39360 GCA_002297865.1 Lachnoclostridium sp. UBA739 | reverse complement strand
ATATGTTGCATTGCCATTTTATGTGTTACAGGTTATGTTTCAAAGCTTTTTTGTTGCTGCACAAAAGCCTCATCTTGGTCTTATTGTGACAGTGTCATCTGGAGTAACAAATATGATTTTAGATGCCGTTTTGGTATTGCTTCTTCCGAAGGAATACAAGCTTTCTGGTGCTGCCATTGCTACCGCTACGGCACAGATTGTTGGAGGAGTTATTCCGTTATTTTACTTTTTACGAAAAAACAGCAGCATATTACGTCTTGGAAAGACATCCTTTCATGGGAAGGCAATTCTCCAAGCTTGTGTAAATGGTTCTTCCGAGTTTATGAGCAATATTTCCATGAGTATTGTGGGGATTCTGTACAATCTTCAGTTAATGAAATATGCTGGAGAAAATGGTATCGCCGCTTACGGTGTCATGATGTATGTCAGTATGATCTTTTCAGCAGCATTTATCGGATACTCCATTGGTGCGGCGCCTGTAATTAGTTTCCATGATGGGGCAGAAAATTATGACGAGCTCAAAGGCTTACGCAGAAAGAGTCTTATTTTAATTGGTATATTGGGTGTTGGAATGGTTCTTGCTGCAGAGATTCTCGCTGCTCCGCTTTCGAAGATTTTCGTAGGTTACGATGCAGAGCTGTTTGAACTGACCGTTTCCGGTTTCCGAATCTTTGCACTGTCATTTGGGTTTATGGGATTTGGTATTTTCGCATCCGGTTTCTTCACTGCACTGAATGATGGTCTTACCTCAGCTCTCATTTCCTTCCTGCGTACGTTGGTTTTCCAAAGCGCATCCATTATGTTGTTTCCAAAGTTTTTGGGGATTAATGGAATTTGGGTTTCTGTGGTTGTTGCAGAGTTTATGGCTGTTGTTCTTGGAACCATATTCCTAATTGTGAAACGAAAGAAATACGGTTACTAAGGTTAGGTGCATTTTATGGATAATACTACTGCGACATTACTCTAATCTTCTTATAAATGAACGTGGCGTCATATGGTACTTCTTCTTAAATGCCCTATGAAAATACGATAGATTATGAAATCCAACCGATAGGGACACTTCCAGTATGGAAGTGTTTCCTTGTTCAAACTGTTCCACCGATTTTTCCAGTCGCACATTATTAATATACTGAATACAGGTCATGTTCATATGTTTCTTAAAAAATCTCATAAAATGATATTCACTGAAATAACACAGCTTTGCCAGTTCTGATACAGAAATTGTTTCGGCATAATGCAGTTCAATATAGTCAAGAATCATCTTTAGCTTATCAGAGGAAGCATTTGAAGCAGGTGAGGAATTCGTATCACTGTATTGAAGCAGCAGAAAAACTGCTTGCAAAAGAAAGGATTTTAATGCAAGCTCATACCCAAATACTTTTTCAGCATATAGAGAGGTTATCTGCCCGAAGTATTTGTGCAGTGCGGTGTATGCAGGATGGTGTGCTGTGATTAGATATGGAATGGAAAATTCCTGATTTTTTATTGGGGAAAAATAACGGGTAGAACAGATATCAGTGGAATTTCCTCCTAAAAAATTCATATGAAATACATAGGTCTCCGAATAATATTCTTCACAGTTGTGAATTGTAATGGAATGCAAAAGTAACGGTGGAATAAATAATAGGTCACCATCACTTGCTTCATACTCCACCAAATTAATATGGTACACACAAGAGCCCTTTGTAATTAGGGTAAGTTCGGCCTCTTCGTGCCAGTGAGTTGTAATGACAGGATAATCTGATGTCAGCCTTGTAATATATTTTTGAATCGGAAAAAAGACCTCTCCGTGTTTCGCATTTTCTTTCTGTTCTGGTGTCAGGGAATGAAGTTTTTTCATATAGTTCTCCTCTTTTATAAAATAGCAGTATTGTGTCATACAATGAAAAAATATTGCAAGATTAAATGGAAATGACACGTTATAATGGCAGTATAATACATTGAAAGTGATATGGCAACAGACAGACATTCACAAATAAATTATGCAGGAGAAGAGGATGAAACAATGGAAAGAAAATGGTGGCATGACAAAGTGGCATATCAGATTTATCCTAAGAGTTTTCTCGATACCAATGGGGATGGAATAGGAGATTTGAGAGGAATTATATCGAAACTGGACTATTTAAAAAAATTGGGAATTGACATTATATGGCTATCTCCCATATATAAATCTCCATTTGTGGATCAGGGATATGACATTGAAGACTATTATGCAATTGCAGAAGAATTCGGAACTATGGAGGAATTTGATGAGCTGCTTCAGGAAGCAAAAAAGCGAGATATGCATATCATTATGGATTTGGTAATCAATCATTGCTCCAATAAGCACATGTGGTTTCAGAAGGCGTTAGCAGATCCGGATGGAGAATACGCAGATTACTTTTATTTTCGCAAAGGAAAAAATGGAAATCCACCAAGCAATTATCGTTCTTACTTTGGCGGAAGCTGCTGGGAACTGGTTCCAGGAACTGACAAGTATTATTTGCATATGTTTGCGAAGGAACAGCCAGATTTGAATTGGGAAAATCCAAAACTGAAACAAGAGCTTTATAATATGATTAACTGGTGGCTGGAAAAAGGTCTTTCTGGTTTTCGTGTTGATGCAATTATCAATATTAAGAAGGATCTGGATTTTCCTGATATTACACCAGATGGGGCAGATGGTCTTGCTAGCTGCTGGAAAATGGTTGAAAGCGTAGAAGGTGTGGGAGAACTTTTGGAAGACTTAAAGAAAAATACCTTCCAAAAATACGATGCCTTTACAGTTGGTGAGGTATTCAATATGAAGCCCAATGAGCTGCCACAATTCATTGGAGAAAATGGTTAT
>DBKX01000160.1:7717-36492 GCA_002297865.1 Lachnoclostridium sp. UBA739 | reverse complement strand
ACTTCAGTGCCCACAGTCTGAGTGATGGAGAACATGGCTGGTATGATGCGCCAGAGATAGAATTTACCAGATGGCGGGAAGCGATTATGCATTCTCAGCTTGAAGTGCAAAAATGTGGTTTTGAAGCAAATATTATTGAAAATCATGATGAGCCAAGAGGTGCTTCACGATTTTTGCCAAAATATGCCCAGACTCCGTCAGGTATTAAAATGCTCGGAACCATCAGTCTTCTTCTTAGAGGAATTCCGTTTATCTATCAGGGGCAGGAAATTGGTATGAAAAATGCGGAATGGAGCAGCATTGCAGAATATGATGATATCAGTACGAAAGACCAATATTATGTTGCCAGGGAGGCTGGTCTTTCCGACAAGGAAGCGCTTGAAGTCTGTGGCGCAATGAGTCGTGACAATGCCAGAACACCGATGCAGTGGAGTGATGCGGAGCATGCAGGTTTTACCACAGGTACACCATGGCTGAAAGTAAACGCTAATTACAAAGAAATTAATGTAAATACTCAGGAAAAAAATCCGTATTCTGTGTTGAATTATTACCGCAAATTAGTTGCTCTGCGCAAATCTGCTGCATTTAAAGAATTATTTACCTACGGTGCATTTATTCCAGCATACAAAAACCTGAATGGCATCATGGCATTTTATCGCGAAGACGAATCTACGCGCGTCCTTATAGCTACAAACTTTGGTATTGAACCTGTGAAAATAGAATTGGAATATACTCCTAAAAGGGTCCTGTTATCCAATCGGGAAAATGAGACAACCAATCCTACAAGGAATACCATAAAATTGAATAGCTGTGATGCTATTGTTATAGAATTGGCAAAATAGAGAGGTATAAGATGATGAATGATACAAAAATGAATACAAAATGGTGGAAAAATGCTGTTGTATATCAGATTTATCCTAAAAGCTTTCAGGATAGTAACCAAGATGGAATTGGAGATTTAAAAGGAATTATAAAAAGAATGGACTATCTAGGAGAACTGGGGATAGATGCCATTTGGCTGTCACCTGTGTGCAAATCCCCTCAGGAGGATAATGGATATGACATTTCAGATTATCAGGATATTGATCCAATGTTTGGATGTTTGGATGATATGGAAGCATTAATAGCAGAAGCAAAGAAATATAACATCCGTATTATTATGGACTTAGTTCTAAATCACACATCAAACAGGCACAGATGGTTTGAAGAGGCTAAGAAAAGTAAGGATAATCCATATCATGATTATTATGTGTGGAGAGACGGTAAAGAAGGGGTTCCTCCAAATGACATGAAAGGCATATTTGGTGGCAGTGCATGGGAATGGGTACCTGAGATTCAACAGTATTATTTCCATCAGTTTTTGCCAGAACAGCCAGATTTGAATTGGGACAATCCACAGGTAAGAAAAGAAATCTATGATATGATTTTGTGGTGGATGGACAAAGGCGTTGGTGGTTTCAGACTGGATGTGATTGATCAGATCGCCAAAGAACCAGATCAGAGAATTACGATAAATGGTCCAAGACTTCATGAATTTATTCGTGAAATGAGCAAGGAAACCTTCCAGAAGGGAGATTTGATTACAGTTGGAGAAGCCTGGGGCGCAAACCCAGAATTAGCGAAGCTTTACAGTAATCCAGATGGAAGTGAGTTCTCTATGGTATTTCAGTTCGAACATATTGGATTAGACCAGCAGGAAGGCAAAGAAAAATGGGATCTGGCTCCATTACCATTTTTGAAATTGAAACAAGTCATGGCACGTTGGCAAAAGGAACTTTATAACTGTGGCTGGAACAGTCTGTTTTGGAATAATCACGACTTGCCTCGTATCGTTTCCAGATGGGGAAATGATGGTGAGTACAGAGTTGAGTCTGCTAAAATGCTAGCAATTTTGTTGCATGGCATGCAGGGAACACCTTATATTTATCAGGGTGAAGAACTTGGTATGACAAATGTCCAGTATGATATTGAGGATTATAGAGATGTTGAAATCCATAATATGTATAAAGAACGTCTTGAGGCAGGATATGCGAAAGAAGATGTGATGCGTTCCATTTATGCAAAGGGAAGAGATAATGCGCGTACTCCGATGCAGTGGGATGATACAGAATATGCTGGGTTTACGGATGGAACACCATGGATAAAGGTAAACAGTAATTATAAAGAGATTAATGCTAAGACACAGGTGAATGATCCGAATTCAATTTTTAGCTGTTATAAGAAGCTGATACAGTTGAGAAAGGATTATCCAGTATTTGTGGATGGGAAGTTCACATTGTTGTTGGAAGAGGATGAGAATATTTTTGCTTATCAGAGGAAGAATGGTGAGCAGACGCTGGTGGTTGTGTGTAATTTCTTTGATAAGACAGTGGAAATGCCGTTAGTGGAAGAATGTGGTGATATGGAAGTGTTGTTTGGAAATTATGAGAAAATAAATGATGAAGAAATGCTTCGTCCGTATGAGGCTAGGATTTATATTAAGTAGAAAGGAAAAGGGGGCAGTGATTGCTCCCTTTGATTTCATAAACATAAACACTTGTGAGAACTCCTATTATAAAATATAATAAGTATGAAATTCCTTTGAATATTAGAAAATGATTCAATTACATGGAGGACAAGTATATGAAAATAGTAATCTTAAATGGCAGCCCTCGTAAGGGCGGAAATACTGAAATCATGGTAGATGCACCACAACTTGAGGAAGTTATTAAGTTGGCAGAGAGCCTTTAAAATAGGAATGGAGGAATGAAAGATGCAGGAAGTTTATGAATTTTTGAAAAAGTGCGGAACTTATTATTTAGCAACCGTAGAAGGGGAGCAGCCAAGAGTACGTCCTTTTGGTACAGTTGATATTTTTGAAGGCAAGCTTTATATCCAGACAGGAAAAGTTAAGGAAGTATCTAAGCAGATTCAGAAGAATCCAAAGGTTGAAATCTGTGCATTTGCAGATGGTGTTTGGGTTCGTGTTGCAGGAAAACTAGTTAGAGATGATAGAATTGAAGCAAAGAGACATATGCTTGATGCGTATCCAGAATTACAAGGAATGTATAAAGCGGAAGATGATAACACGGAGGTTCTATATTTTGAAGAGGCAACTGCTACATTTTCATCCTTTACAGAGGCACCTAGAGTAATCAAATTGTAAAATTGGATACATTGTAACTTGGGAGAACGAAAAAAGATTTCTGCATTGGCATGCATGTAGAAATCTTTTTTTGTTAAAAAATGTTTGATGTATAAATTATACATTAATATACAAAATCTACTCTTGCCATATGGAAGAAAATAGCATAAAATGAAAGGCGAAACCATGTTTATCCACAAAAACGAAAGGAGGAGATAGAAGGAAAAGAATCTGTGTTACAGAGGTATAGTTAAAAGTAAATAATAGGAGGAAATAATGAAAAAAGCGTTTGCTAAAAAGGGATTCTTAGAGAAGATTAAGTTACTATCTCTATGTATACTAATGATGATAATGCTGGGGCAAGGGGCAAGAGTTTTTGCAGCAGCGGGGGAATCATTAAACTATTCCAATCTGAAGGCTGCCATTGACAGAGCAACAGTGTTTATATTGGATGAAGAATTTATGAATCGATATACAGAGGAATCAACTCAAAATTTTTTATGGGTTTATAACCGAGCAAAAGAAATATGTGACAATAATAGTGCTAAGTCACAGGAAGAAATAGATGATGGAATTCGTACACTAGAATTTTTGCAGAATAGTCTAATTTTGAAAGTGTTTGATGTTGCCTTTGAATGTAATGGAGGTAGTGAGAATGATGTGCAGAAGGTAACATATGGATATAAAGTTACTGAGCCGGAGGTGCCAGTAAGAGAAGGATACATATTTGGTGGCTGGTTTATTGATGAGTACTTTGATGAAGAATATGATTTTGAACAGCCAGTAAAAAACGATATGATTCTCTATGCAAAATGGTCAGTAGACGCTACTCGTTTAAGACAAGCAATTGAGTATGCAGAAAATGTTTTAGCAGATAAGGAGGCTTTGGTTCCTTACTCCGAAGATAGTATTGCGACCTATCAAGAAGTGATGGAGTTTGCAGTTGAATTAGTAGAGGAAGATTATCTGGAAACAGTAGAAGAGATGGAAGAATACATTGATATTCTGACCAGTCCAGAAGAGGTCTTTGAACTTAAAGAATTTACAGTTTCATTTGAAAGCAATGAGGGAAGCTTGGTAGAAAACCAAAGGGTTTTATATGGCTCTCAGGCAACTGAACCAGAAGCTCCAGTAAGAACAGGATATTTGTTTGCAAGATGGTACATAGATGAAGATTTTGAGGAAGCTTATGATTTTGCCAATGAAGTCAAACAAAACTATGTGCTTTATGCAAAATGGGATGTAGATTATCAGACTCTTGTACAGGCTGTAAATGAAGCTACAGCAGATCTTAAGGATAAATCATTCCTTGAGCCATTTACAGAAGAGTCTATTCAAAATTATCAGGACAAGCTGGATGCCGCCGAAAAGATGCTATCTGAGAAAAATGCAGAGACAGCACAAGATGTTACGGAAAGGATAGCAGCTTTAGCACAGGGGAAGAAAGAACTAGCAAGAAAAGCATTTACCATAACATTCGTAAGCGATGATGGAGAAATTCTGTCTAGTCAGGTTGTATTATTCGGTGATATGGTAACAGCTCCTGAACCACCTTGTAAGAAAGATTATCTGTTTGATGCATGGTGCATGGATGCAGGGGGTACAACAGAGTTTGACTTTACTACAGCAATTATGATGGATACTACAATTTATGCAAGATGGAATGTAGACTATGCAGAATTAAGTCAGGCAATCGCTTATGCAAAAGATAAGTTGGATAATGCAGAGATGATGGCACCATATACCAAAGAGTCTATCAAGAATTATGCTAATGTTATCGAAAAGGCAGAAAAGATGTTGAATGGTGAGACAGCAAATACTGCTAGTGATACTAAGGCAATGATTGAGGAACTGAAAGCTGTAGAAGAATCATTAGAGGTTTCCAAATTCCAGTTTGTATTTGATAGCAATGGTGGAACAAGTTTAAAAGAAAAGATTATTTACTATGGTGATATGGCTATGGAGCCTGAGGCACCAACACGTGAAGGCTATTTGTTTAAAGGTTGGTTTGTTGATGAAGAGCTTACTGAATTATATAACTTCACAACTAAGGTAACTGCAGATTGTACTGTTTACGCAAAATGGACGGTAGACTACGCTGTACTTGCACAAGAGTTAAAACATGTGGAAGACATTCTTGGAAATGATATGTTATTAGCATCCTATACTGATAAAACAGTACAGAGACTGGAGAATGCCTATAACAAAGCAAAGAAAATATATGATAGTCAGAGTGCCCTTACAGCATTAGAGGTTAAAAATTTAATTGCCGAGATGAATAATGCGGAGAAATCGCTTACTGTAAAGGTGTTCTTGATTACATTTGAAAGCAACGAAGGTAGCGAGATTGCTTCTCAAAATGTGGAATACAACAACAAAGTTATCTATCCAGAAGCTCCAGAGAGAGAAGGATACTGTTTCGATGGATGGTATGTGAATGACGAATTTACCACAGCATTTGATTTTGCTACACAGATTAAGGACGATTACGTTCTTTATGCAAAATGGAGCTTAGATTATCGTACTTTGGAGACAGCAATTGCACAGGCTAGAGAAGTGGTTAATGATACGGTATTAATGGAACAGTATGCAGATGCAACAGTATTCGCATATATGTCTATCATTGAAGGGGCAACTGAAGTATTAGAGGAACAGAGTGCAGAATCACCGGATGAGATTATTGAAATCATTGAAGCACTACAGGATGCAAGAGAAGCACTTACAATAAAAACACTTGCAGTATCCTTTAACACCAATGAAGGTAGTCTGGTTGCAACAAAATATGTAACTTACGGAAATCCAGTAAACAAACCATCTAATCCGTCCAGGAGGGGATATGTATTTGCTGGTTGGTATACAGATAAAGAACTAAATCAAGTATATGACTTTACTGTTAGAGTGAAGAAAGATATTACCATCTATGCAAGATGGGAAATTGATTACGCAGACTTAGAGAAAGCAATTCAGACAGCAGGAAAAACCTTAGAGGATCAAGTGTACTTAGCACCGTATACCAGTGAATCTATAAAAGCATATGGAAGAATTACTGAAGAAGCAAAAGTAATGATTGCCAATAATACTGCTACCTGTGCAGATGATGTTAACGAGCTGGTAGCATTGTTAGAGAATCCCTTGGAAACATTAGTGAAGAAAAAACTTACTGTTACATTTGAAACTAATGGCGGAACTTTGATTGCAAGCCAGACTGTAACATATGGTGAAAGCGCAAGAAAACCTGCAAATCCAACAAGAACAGATTTCATTTTTGCTGGTTGGTATACAGATGAAGGATTCTCCAAAACTTATGTATTTACTTCCCAAGTAAAACAAGACACTGTAATCTATGTAAAGTGGATTCTTGATTACTCACAGCTAAAGGTAGTCGTACAGGATGCAAACAAGAAACTTACTAATATGGAATTTTTAGCACCATACACTAGTGACTCTATTAAGAATTATGAAAATGCTTATCGTGAAGCAAGCAGCATGTTAGAACAGCAGACAGCCGATTCTGTAGACAGCATAACAGCCATGATAAATGCTATACGTGGAGCAGAGAAAGCACTTACTAAGAAAACATTAATGGTAAGATTTGAGACAAACGGTGGTACAGAAATAGCAAAGCAAGAGGTTTTCTACGGTGATTATGTAGCAAAAGTAAAGGCACCTGTAAAAGAAAATTATAATTTTGCAGGCTGGTTTGCAGATAAGGCTTGCACCAAGGCATTCAAATTCTCAAATCAAGTAAAACAAGATATTATAATTTATGCGAAATGGGATGTTGATTACACAAAATTGGAAGAAGCAATCAGCTATGCGGAAAGTAAGTTGTCAAATGAAACACTTATGGCACCTTATACAGAACAGTCTATAGACAATTACCGTAAAGTACTAGAAAACGCAAAAGCAGTATGCAATAGCCAAAGTGCTGAAACTGCAGAAGATATGCTTGGACTAGTAGACGAATTGTCTAAAGCATTCAATGCATTAGAAGTAAAGAATTATCAAGTATCCTTTAACAGTAATGGTGGAAGCAGCGTGGAAACGCAAACTGTTGCTTATGGAGCATGCGCAACAGAACCAGCAGAACCAACAAAATCTGGATATGTATTCGCTGGCTGGTTCAAACAAGAGACTTTACAGGAAATATACAACTTCATCGATGAAATAAAAGCAAATGTAGTCGTATATGCAAAATGGAATATCGATTACTCAGCACTTTCTGCTCAAGTAAAAGTGGCAGAGGAACAATTAAAAGACAGTACATTTACTGCACCTTATACAGCAGACAGTTTACAGAATTATCAGAACATTTTAACAAGAGCGAAACAGGTACTTATGGAAGAGAGTGCAATATCTGCCGATGAAGTTAGTTTACTGATTCAGGAATTAAAAGCAGCAGCGGGCGGACTTGGAAGAAAAGTTCTTACCGTAAAATTTGATACAAATGGTGGAAGCCAGGTGGCAGCACAGAGAATTGGTTATGGAGACAGCTTAGCTACAATCGAAACACCTGCTCGTGATGGATATGATTTCATAGGATGGTACAAAGATCAAGGACTATCCGAGAACTTTGACCAAAGGCTGAAGATTGTAGATAACATGACGATCTACGCAGGATGGGCATTAAGTTATCAAGAATTGAATAAAACAGTTTCTGTTGCAGAAGAAAAAATGAAGGAAGCAGAATTTGAAGCAAAATATAAAAAAACATCACTCTTAGCATTTCATTCTGCATATAACAAAGCAAGGAGTATGTTAGATGCTCAAAATGCACAAACTCCAGAAGATATCAAGACAGCAATAATTGCACTTGAAAATGCACAAGCAAATCTGGCTATTAAGACATTAACGGTTTCTTTTGTAATGAATGGCGGATCAGCAGTGGAAAAACAAACAGTATTATATGGAGAAAAAGCTGTACAGCCTAATGCACCAACAAAAGCAGGATTTACATTTAACAATTGGTATACAAATAAGACATTTACAAACGTATATGACTTTGTTGCACCAGTTAAGAAAAATGTAACAATTTATGCGAAGTGGGATGTATTCTATGGCAGCTTGAAGGAGGCAATCCAGTACGCACAGGGTGTTCTTGCTAGTGAAGATATTGTATCTTATACAGAAACAAGCGTGGAAGATTATCGTGTAGTTTTACAGGAAGCAATTGAGATGCAGGCAAATGATACTGCCAAAACAGCAGAACAGGTTGCGAGCCTTATCGAAAAATTAAATGCACCTCAGTCAATCTTAATCAAGAGAGTACTAGAAGTAACATTTGACTGCAATGGCGGAACAGCCATTAATGCACAGAACATTACATATGGTGATAAAGTGAGCATGCCAACTGCTCCTTCCAAGGCAGGATATATCTTTATTGGATGGTATGCAGACAGTGCATTAACAGATGATTACAGTTTGGGTGCACCAGTGACCGAAAGCATGGTATTGTATGCAAAATGGGAACTTAATTACAATGCCTTGAAAGATGCTTTAGATGCTGCAAACGAAAAAATTACAGACCCTGATTTCATTCCATCTAAGACAAACCACACAATGGATAATTATATGGATGTCTACAACAAAGCAAAGGACATGTTGACTTATAAGAAAGCAGTTTCTGCGGACGATATTGTAAGAATGATTTCAGAATTAGAAAAGGCAGAGGCTCAGCTTGAAACAAGAGATGTGACGGTAAGTTTTATTTCTAATTGTGATACGATGGTTAATCCACAGATTGTAAAATATGGGGAGCCAGTAAATGCTCCAGATGCTCTGGACAAAGAGGATTATGTATTTCTTGGGTGGTTTACAGATAGTGCGTTAAGTGATGCAGTAGACTTTACAGTACCAGTAAAAGAAGATATTGTTCTTTATGCAAAATGGAAAGTAGATTATTCAGAATTAACTGCATTAATCAATGAAGCAGATAAGAACTTTGCCGATTCAACATTTATGGCGATGTACAATGAAGAAACCATAGAGTTATATCAGCAGCTAGTAGAACAGGCGCGTGACATGGTAGATAATGATAGCTGCCGTGTAGCTGAGGATGCAAAATCTATGGCTGAACGTGTAAGACAGGCGAAAGAGAACCTGGTCCGTTCCTTGTTAGTTGTAAGGTTTGTTGAAACTGATGGAAGTATAGTAGCTACAGAGACAATATCATATGGTGAAACAGTAAAACAGCCAGAGAATCCAATGAAGGCAGGCTACGCATTTGCTGGATGGTTTACTGAAGAGACATTAGAACAAGCATATGATTTTGCAGAAAAAGTAATCGCTGATAAGGTTCTTTACGCAAAATGGGAGGTCGAATACAGCGTACTTGCAGATTCAATTAAAGAGGCAGATGCAACAGTTACTTCTGATATGGAAGTTCAATACACAAAAGAAACATGGGACAGATATAAAGCAGCATACGATGAGGCACTCGCAATGATAGGCGAGAAGAATGCAACGTATGCAGAAGAGGTAACGCAGCGAGCAGAAAATCTAAGAGCAGCAGTAGCTGAACTAAGGAAAACCGAATTCGTAATAACCTTCCAGAACGATAACGGTTCTATAGTAGATAGTCAGATAGTAAGTTACGGTGACAAGGTAGTAGAACCATCTACGCCAGTGAAAGATGGATATGTATTTGATGGCTGGTACTTGTGTGGCAAGAAGTATGATTTTGGCAGCACAGTAACAGATAATTTACAGATTACTGCTGGATGGGTTGTAGATTATTCAGAACTGGAAAATGCAATTGTAACAGCAAAGGCAAATCTGAATAGTGAAGAATTCCAGATTCCTTATACAGAAGAAGCAATAACGAGATATCGCGACATATATGAAGAAGCAGTTGCTGTGAATGAGAAAAGAGATGCTCAGTTTGCCGAAGAAGTAAAAAATATGGTAGAACAGTTAAATCACTTTGTTCTTAAGAAGAAAGAGTTTATGGTAAGCTTTGTAACAGGAGAAGGCAGCGGTGTTCCAGAACAGGTAGTTGAGTATGGTGGTGGAATTGTTGTTTCAGAAACACCTGTTAGAGATGCCTTTGTATTCGACGGCTGGTATCTGGATGAAGATGCTACACAGGCTTATGATCTGAATACCCCAGTAACTAATGATGTTATCCTATATGCTAAGTGGGCTCTTGACTATGCTCCATTACAGGCAAAAGTTGATGAAATTCAGGCTCTTATGGATAGTGGTGAATTTGACAAAATGTATGAAAATGATAGAGCTATGAACAGATTCAATAAGACATTCAAGTTGGCTAAAGAATTCTTAGATGAGAAAGATGAAATGGATGAGCCAGAAGATGTTGAGTACTGGATAGAAGAACTTCAGGATAAGATGGATGCGTTAACTGTTATTGAAGTTTTGGAAGAAGAAACTGAAAATGAAGAGGCCTCAAATAGCGAAGCAACAGGAGAAGAGAGTATAAAGGAATAGACAACAAGAAAGAAAACTGTATAGGTAGAGGCCGGAAAGGATATAGGTAAATCAGAGTTTTATCTAGAGTGAAAATATGTTTTGAGGGACGAACTGGTTTACGATGGAAAGGCAGCTCCAAGGAATGTGGAGTTGCCTTTTTATACAGAGACAGACTTGAATGGAGAACGAGGTGAAAGCGGGAATAAGTGAAATATAGAAAAATTAACAGTAACGTATGTTGAAATAAACGGAAGATAAGTAGATGCTGTAACAGCATTAATGTTAAAGTATGTATAGAACTTTAAAATAAATGGATAAATGAAAGGAGAATACCCATGAAAGAACAATTCATAAGAACCATGAAAATATTTTGTGTTGTGATGTGCATGGCCATAATTGGTATAGGAGTCTTTAGTATTCAGGGAGATGCAGAGAGTTATGAAAGCATGTATCATAGAGCATGTTTGTTGCCAAATGAGCCAAGTGGACAGGTCTACACTGAAGAAATAGACGGGATTCTATGGAGGGTTGTTGTAGATGAAAATAAAAACGTTTTTATCAATTCAGAGGCAACACTACCAGAAAATGTAGTTATTCCTGAAATAGTAGCTGGATACAGGGTGACAAATATTGGAATTAGCGCGTTTGATAATCACCAGGAAATAAAAGATATTACGATCCCAAGCGGAGTAACAACGATTCATCCATTTGCATTTACACAGTGTTTCAATCTGATAAATATTAATGTAGTTCCTGAAAATCAGGCATTTTGTTCACTGGATGGAGTTTTGTACACTAAGCAGAAGGATGTACTGGTATCATTTCCGAATGGAAGAACAGGAAGTTACAGAATACCGTCAGGAGTTAAGGCAATTGGAAACTTTGCTTTCGATGATGCACTACTTAATGAGTTATGGATTCCAGAATCAGTTGGGGCAATTGGAACAGGTGCTTTCAATCCATGTAATGATAATAGTCTGTATGGGTTATACCAGCCATTAACGAAAATTTACTATGAGGGAAGCCATGAAGAAGTAAGTGATTTGCATGCCAGATTAGGTTATTTCTATTTTGATGCTGATAAAAAGTGTTTTCAGTTAGATATAGATAATATCTACTTTTTGGCACCAGATTGTCAAATAGGAAGTGAGAAAACAGAATATATACAGGATAGATATGAAGAAATAAAGCCAATTGAAGTAAAGAAAGGCTCAACTGAAAAATATGAAAATAATGTCTCATATGTTGGTGGAGAACTGACGTACCAATGGTATAGAGGAACTGTTGTTTATAAAGAGGTTAGTTATAATGACTATGTAGCATCTGCGTTTCGCAGGGAAATAGACTGGGATCAAACTTTAGCAAATAGCGAGCTACTAGCAGGGGCAACGGAAAGTTCTTACATACCATCAATTAGAAATCATTCCAAAGAACCATATTTTTGTATCATAACAAATAATTATATGGGCAAAACCTATAAAACCATAAGCAATGTGGTAGAAATTGAGTTCGAGGTGCCAGAGGTACAAGTTACCTTTAGTAACGAATACAGACTTGAGATTCCTGGTGTTTCTTTACTACGGGGAAGCACATTAGAAGCACCTACGCCAGAATTTGCGGGATATGTGTTCAAAGGCTGGTATACAGACAAAACATATACACAACCTTATAATTTCGCAGAGAAAGTAATGGAAAACCAAATGATTTATGGTAAATTTGAAATTGATTATACAAAACTAGCAGAGGCAGTTGCTCTAGAAAAAGAGAAAAGAGAAAATAGTGAATTCATTTCCCAATTCGATCAGGAGTCACTTGATGTGTATGTAGGTGTAGTACATGAAGCAGAAATGATGCTCAATTCACAGACAGCATGTTCTGCAGAAGATGTGAACGATATGGTGGATAAGCTAAAATGTGCAGAGCAAGGACTTACTAAGAAAGTTTTACAGGTTAGTTTTAATAGCAATGGCGGAAATATTTTCGGAACAAGAAAGGTAACATATGGTGAGAAGGCTATTGAGCCAGAAGTTCCAATGAAAAGCGGGTATCTTTTTGATGGATGGTATACAGATGAAGAGTGCTTTAACAGCTATGATTTTGGGGAAGTGGTAAAAAAGGATTTTACATTATACGCAAAATGGAAACTAGATTATTCAGAGCTTGAAAAGGTTGTTTGTGAAGCGAATGTGGTAGTGAACAGTGATTTTGTTGAGACAGGGGCGAAAAAATTACGCTTAAGGAACACCATCAAAACAGGACAGAAACTACTGGATTACAGAAATGCAGCTTCATTAGAGGAAATTGAGAGTGCTATCAGTTCTATTCGTGAGGCAATGGTGCAAGTCCTAGGTGATACGGATGAAAAATATTTTGTAGCATTCGAGGGGGAACAAGGGAACATGCTACAGACTCAGTTAATTTCCTGTGGAGAGTGTGCAGTTGAACCAGTTCCTCCAGTAAAAGAAGGATATTGCTTCGTAGGATGGTATGAAGACAAGGTGTTTACAGTTCTATATGATTTTAGGAATGAAGTAACAGAGAATAAAACCCTATATGCAAAATGGGAAGTAGACTATGCTCAGTTAGAGGAGGCTGTTGCAGAGGCAAAACAGATTGTTTCAAAAGAAGAAAACCTGGTTTGTTATACAGAAGAATCAGTAAAGCAGTACAAAGACAAGGTAGCACAAGCAGAAACGATGTTGGAAGAGAAAACAGCTGCCACTCCAGAGGAAGTAAAAAATGTTATTGCGAGTCTGCTGAATGTGCTTGCTAAGAAAGTATATCAGGTAACGTTTGAGTATAGTGGGGGAGTTGATAATACAACTAGAATCATAAAATATGGAGAAAAGATTAGTAAGCCGGTAGTTCCAGAACGAGAGAACTATATCTTTGATAACTGGTATACAGATTCATTTTATACAAAGTTATATGATTTTGAGCAGCCAGTAGTAGGTGACTTAACGATATATGCGAAATGGGGAGTTGATTATTCCAGTTTAGCTACAGCCGTAGAGTGTGCCAAGAGCAGTTTGAATAATGAAGAGATTCTTAACATGAATGACAGTGAATCCATAGGGCACTATCAAGCAGTGCTGGAAAAAGCAGAGGAGATGTTAGCACTGGAAAATGCCACCTCATACGAAGAAGTAGAAACAATGGTAAGTCAGTTAGAACAGGCGGAGAAAACTCTTGTAAGAAGCAATCTAAAAGTGTGGTTTGTGAGCAACTGTGATACTGAGGCAGGAATGCAAGAGATTGTCTATGGGGAACATGCAGTTGAGCCAGATGCCATATCTTATGTGGGTTATGTGTTCCTGGGATGGTATTTGGATCAAGAAGGCACTATTGCGTATGACTTTTCAGATTCTGTAAAAGAAGATATCACGTTATATGCTAAGTGGGAGCTTGACTATTCGGAGTTGCAAGAGGTAATAAGCGATGCACAAGAAAAGATTGACAGTGGGATGTATAATACGGAGAAAATGAAATTTAAATTGTACAAATCAAATGTGAAGAAAGCTGAAGTGATGTTGCTGAAGAAGAGTGCTCAGTCATTACAGGAGATACAGGAAATGATTCAGAAGATAAAGGATGCGGAAGGAAAGTTGACACCTGCTTAGTAATGTGATAAGAATTTCTTGGTAGAGAAAGGGTGAATTCTGAGTGTAAAGATGCCGAGATATATTTTTTATGTTAATTAGGCCATCAAGCTTGATTATAAATATTTTATGTAAGGAGACTGCTGTTTGAAGAAAATGAGCAAAGCATTGGAGATTGTAGCATAGCCGGGAGGTTTGCTATGAATCTGTCAAACCTCCCGCAGAAATGCAATTGAAGTTGACAATTTTCAGGAGGGAAAACAATGAATAAAAACAACATTAACATTCGTTTAGAAAAACAGGAAGAATACAAAGAAGTGGAGAACCTTGTAAGAGAATCATTTTGGAACGTATATCGTCCAGGCTGTTTAGAGCATTATGTGCTGAATCAGTTAAGAAATGATAAGGCATTTGTAAAAGAGCTTGACTTCGTTATGGAACAGGATGGTAAACTGATTGGACAGAATATGTTTATGCATGCCACGATCAAATCAGACGATGGCAGAGACATCCCTATTATGACCATGGGCCCAATCTGCATTGCAAATGATTTAAAAAGAAATGGATATGGGAAGATTCTACTGGACTATTCTTTAGAGAAAGCAAAGGAACTTGGCTGTGGTGCGCTATGCTTTGAGGGAAACATAGACTTCTATGGGAAAAGTGGTTTTACGGTCGCTAGTGAATATGGTATTCGTTATCACGGCCTTCCAGAAGGCGAGGATGCTTCCTTCTTCTTGTGCAAGGAATTGCTTGTGGGATATCTTGCTGGTATTACAGGTGAGTATGCAACGCCAGCAGGGTACTTTGTGGATGAAAAAGCAGCCGAGGAGTTTGATAAACAGTTTCCAACGAAAGAGAAGTTGAAACTGCCTGGCCAGATTTTCTAAATGAAAGAAAGACTCCCTGTCACTAAAATGTGTAGTGGCAGGGAGTTTTTGCACCCCAAGAGGTGGGAAAAGAGGCTTTCTGGTAATTATATTGGGAAAAAATGACACAGGAACAGTGTGGCGATATCATGGGAGTGTCTAGACCAACGGTAACAGACATTTATGAAAGTGCAAGATACAAAATAGCAGTAACATACGAAAAGGGAGAAATATTTCAACACTTTGGACACACGGAGCAATTTAAAATTTATGATGTTGCAGATAACAAGGTGAAGGAAAGTCAGGTAGTCGATACCAATGGCAATGGTCACGGAGTATTAGCAGGATTCTTAGCAGATAATCAGGTTGATGCCTTGAACTGTGGAGGAATCGGTGGTGGTGCACAGAGCGCATTGGCACAGGCAGGTATTCAATTATATGCAGGAGTGTGATTCTCTGAATCATGTTTCATTACGTGGCATAGGGCTATCTTTGTTTATAGAATTGAAGTAATTTTCTCTTGACTTAGAGTCAACTCCAAGTAATACAATAGGCATTGGTTTAAAAGAAATTTCTAGACTTTTATTTTTTAAGTTAAAGGAGTATAGTATTAAGGAATCTAAAGAGAAAGAAAGTGATTAGAGTGAGTGAAATAAGAACTACAAAAACAAGGCAAATAGACATGCTTCATGGAAGTCTATTGGATAAGCTGTTTCTATTTGCCTTGCCAATTGCAGCAAGCAGTATCTTACAGCAATTGTTCAATTCAGTTGATGTTGCAGTAGTAGGTAAATTTTGTAGCAGTCAGGAACAGGCAGCAGTAGGATGCAATGGACCATTTATTAATCTGCTGTTAAACCTATTCGTTGGAATCTCTGTCGGAACCAACGTGGTGATTGCCAGTTACATAGGACAGAAACGCCAAGAAAACATACAGGATACCGTACATACCTCAATGGTAGTAGCAAGTATTAGTGGACTCATTTTATTAGTATTGGGATTGCTGATTACAAAACCAGTGCTGGTCCTTATGAATACACCCGAAGATGTAATATCTCATGCTAATTTATATTTGAGAATCTATTTTTTAGGGATGCCATTTATTATGTTATATAATTTTGGTTCTGCAATTTTGCGAAGTATAGGTGATACAAGGCGGCCAATGTATTGCCTTATACTGGCAGGCATTGTCAATGCAGGGCTTAATATGATACTTGTTATTGTATTCCATCTTGGAGTGGCAGGAGTAGCAATCGCCACAGTAGTATCCAATATAATTAGTTCGTCCATGGTAATTATTTTTTTAGTACATGAAACTGGGGCCATACGATTGCAGTTTCGTTTGCTGCACATTACCAAATCAGAGCTTATTAAAATGCTAAAGATAGGCATTCCAGCAGGATTACAGGGAATGGTATTTTCAGTAGCCAATCTGTTTATTCAAAGAGCATTAAATGGATACGGATCAGATGCAGTGGCTGGCTCAGCAGTGGCACTGAATTATGAATACATAACGTACTTTGTAATTGCAGCGTTTAATCAAGCTACAGTTACATTTACCAGTCAGAATTTTGGAGCTGGCAACTATGACAGGTGCAAGAAGATTTTTCGCCTTAGCATGATTTTAAGCATTGTGATTACTTGTGCCTTAAGTTTTACCATCGTATCAGGAAGAAAACTATTTATTGGCTTATTTACATCTAAGGAAGCCGTAAAAAAATATGCAGCAGCCAGAATGATTCGCATCCTTACGGTAAATTTCTTATGTAATACCTACGAGATTAGTGGATCGGCATTAAGAGGAATGGGGTATTCCATGACACCAGCTATATTAACGGTATTCGGTACCTGTGTGTTCCGTCTTGTGTGGGTTGCAACAGTATGTAAGAAATACACATCCTTTGGCATGCTAATGAATGTGTATCCAATTTCGTGGATCATAACGGGAGCAGCAGTTTTAATGGCATACTATATCGTACGAAAGAAACTGTGTTAAATTGTGAAGCATGTATTGGTTCAGTTCCTAATATCAAGGCATTATCTTACCGATATAACTTTTAGAATGAAGTTATATATAGGAAAGAGGTGTTAGAAAATTTTGATGCAATTGAGGATGACATTAAGAAGGCCATTGAAGAGGAAAAGGAAAAGATAAAAGAAGAGGAAGAACAGCAGAAAGAGTTTCAGTTACGAAAGAAAGAGAAAATTTACAAAGAGAGAGTGGAAATGCTTAAGATGGAAAACGCATTCTGGAGAAAGCATTTACAGGAAAAAGACTATTGGGATACAAATGAGAGCACTCCACTGTAAGTAAGTTTTATTCCACTTCATCAAATGTTACATATTTTGCATAAAATGTATCAATGTGAAATTGACTGATACAATGTGAAATGTTAGAATAGCATTGAAGAGGTTAGGAGGGATCTAAGGAGTGAATTGTATTGCAGACACTATTATTTATATAGTAATTTTGTTCGCAGTAGGTATCATATTTGTGCCAACACTTTCACCACTTTTCATATGTTTTTATACAATGTGTGTACTTTATATGATAATTGAAAGACTGTATGTGAAGACATTTGATTTGGAAACGGAAGATAGGATAAAAATGCATGGCATTGCAGAATTTGTTTTTACAATTATCGTGCTTGTAAAACTGTTGAAATTTGTATTAGCGTACATACCGGAAGAGGATTTTGCAATTATAATAGCCGTGGGATTCTTAAAAACCATAGCAGGTTTTGTTGGAGTAGCAAAATTCCAGCATCGTGTTCTAATTCGTACGGTGTTACAGCGGGTAAAGGAAGCGGTTTTCTATGTGTTTCCGTACATATTAATGCTATTGGATGTAAGGATAGCATGCATTTGGTTATGTGTGATTGCAGGTTTAGCAGCAGCAGAAGAACTAATTTGCGCGATTATTATGAAAAAATATAGACCCAATATTAAAAGTGTATTTTCTTTGATGAAAGATAATTAAGTAATGCTTCATACTAAAATTAGAAGAGGTCACAACGTAAAATTGTACAGCCATCAAAAGTTAGACTTAAATCTAGCGCTTGGAGGCAGATACATAATGCGTTTGTGGCTTTTTTTGATCAAGGGAAGATGCATTACTTCGCATTTTAGCCAATTGGCAAAATTTTCAATAATGAATATCTTATAAATTTCAAATAATAGAATAGCTGTTTTATTTTGAGTCTTAGTTATTTATATAACGTTAGTACAGAAAGAGAGAAATTGCATAATGAAGAAGTTTTATAGATATGTTGTGGATCATCCTAAACTGATTATTACTATTTTTGGTGTTTTGTTTGTGTTATGTTTTTTTGGCAAGAATCTTGTCTCGGTAAATTATGATATCAATGATTATCTGCCGAAAGGAAGTCCTTCCACTGTTGCTCTGGATCGTTTAGAAACGGAATACGAAGGGGGCATTCCTAATGCGAGAATCATGCTGCGCAGTGTTACTATCCCAGAGGCATTGTCTTATAAACAAAAGCTTTTAGCCATAGATGGAGTAAAAGATGTTACGTGGCTTGATACAGCACAAGACATAACAGAACCTCTTGAAATGATGGATCAAGATACGGTTGAAACGTATTATAAAAATGATAATGCGCTATTGTCTGTGACAATTGATGAAGAGAAAAACATACAGGCAGTAGAAGAGATACGTACCTTAATTGGAGAAGATAATGAGATGTCAGGCAGTGCAGTAGCTACCGTAGTAGCTACAACAAGTACAGTTAAGGAAGTTGCATTCATTTCAATTGTAGCGGTTCTATTCGTATTAGCAATTCTTCTTCTGACAACACAGTCCTTTGCAGAACCCATAATCATTTTGATTGGACTGGGAATTGCGGTAGTAATTAATAATGGAACTAACCTGTTATTTGGCCAGATATCTTTTGTAACAAATGCAGCAGGAAGCATTTTGCAGTTGGCTGTTTCACTTGACTATTCCGTTTTTTTGTTACACCGGTTTAGTGAATGCCGTAAGGAGACAGATGATGTAAAAGAAGCCATGGTAAATGCACTTAACATGTCGACCGTATCTATTCTATCAAGTGGTCTGACTACTGTAATAGGATTCCTTGCATTGTGTCTCATGCAATTCCTAATCGGACCAGACCTTGGACTAGCCTTGGCAAAGGGAGTTGCCATTAGCTTAATTACGGTGTTTGTTTTTATGCCAGTTCTAATTTTGGCATCTTATAAATTAATTGATAAAACGGAACACAAAGCANNTGCATTTTTACCGTCCTTTGAGGGACTTGGCCGATTGGTATACAGAATCATGATTCCAATGGTCTGCATCTTTATTCTATTTATTGCGCCAAGTTACTTAGCTTCTAATGCTAACAGCTTTTATTATGGCTCTTCTAAAATATTCGGTCCGAAAACAAAGCTTGGAGCGGATACGGCACAGATAGAAGAGACATTTGGAAAAAATGATACCTATGTATTGATGATTCCGAAGGCAAGTACGGCTACCCAGAGAGAATTATCCGATGAACTTCATACCATCCCACAGGTAGTCAGTATTTTATCTTATGTAGACACAGTTGGAGCAGAAATCCCGGAACAGTACTTAGATGAGGAGACATTATCCAAATTAAATTCCGAGAACTTTACAAGAATGGTACTTTCCTTGGATACCGCATATGAAGGAACTGAAACATTTGCATTAGTAAAGGAGATTCGTTCAGTTGCAGAAAAATATTATCCTGGTGAGTGGTATCTTGCAGGTGAAGGTGTATCCACTTATGATTTAATGGATACGGTTACTGCAGATATGGTTAAAGTAAACTTAGTGGCCATAGGAGCAGTATTCCTAGTCCTTATGTTTACCATGAAGTCATTGGTATTGCCGGTGATTTTAGTATTAAGTATTGAAACTGCAATCTGGATTAACCTTGCCATTCCATATTTTGCAGGAAATACAATTTTCTATATTGCATATCTGATTATCAGTTCCATTCAGCTTGGTGCAACAGTGGATTATGCAATTTTACTGACAGAACGATATAAGGAATGTCGAGAAACGATGGATAAGAAAGATTCCGTTATCTATACCATTTCTGCTGTATTTGTTTCGATTATGACATCGGCAAGTGTTTTAACGTTAGTTGGATTTATGATGGGGTATGTATCTACCCATGGATTGTTAAGTCAGTTAGGATTTTTCCTAGGGAAAGGAACGCTTTGTTCTCTTGCAATTGTAATCTTTGTTCTTCCAGGCCTATTGTACCTATTTGATAACTTGGTTGTTGGTAAGAAAGGAATCAGAAAACAGATAAGAAAACATTTGGAGGATGACACTCATGAGACAGACTAAAAAAGTAATGGCGATAGCCCTAATGAGCCTTTTGATCGGTGCTAACACAATACCAGTATTAGCAGTCACAGCACCTTCAGAGAAAGAAGAAGTTGTTTATATTGGAACAGATGCAAGTGGTGACGTGGAAAATGTCAATGTAGTGAATATATTTAAGGGCGGAAATATAACCGACTATGGAAAGTATCGAAGTGTGAAAATGTTGACTTCAAACGATGCCATAAAACAGCAGGGTGACACTATTACCTTTTCTACAGACGATGAAAAGGTTTATTATCAGGGAACATTAGATCATGCCCAGATTCCTTGGGACATTACAATTCAGTACTATTTAGATGGAAAACAGTATGAACCGACTAAGCTTGCCGGAAAGAGTGGAGCATTGGAGATACGTTTTCAAGTGACTAAGAATAAGGAAAGTAAAGGAAGTTTCTATGAGGATTACGCATTACAGGCTTCGTTTACACTAGATACCAATCAAGCAACAAACATAGTGGCAAAGGAAGCAACAGTGGCCAATGTTGGTGCAGATAAACAGCTCGCTTATACAATCCTTCCAGGAGAAGGGATCAACACAGCTATCAAAGCAAATGTAACCAATTTTGAAATGAGCGCAGTTGCCATAAATGGAATCAAATTAAATCTGAATCTAGAAATTGATGATAAGGAACTGATGGAAAAAGTCAGTGAAATCATGGATGCTACCAAACAGCTCAATCAAGGTGTAGACAGAGTTTATGAAGGTTCAGATAAACTCCTAAGCGGTAGCAGTAATTTAAATGCTGGATTATCCTCTTTAAAAAGCGGTGTCAGTGAACTAGATAACGGAATTGTAACGTTACAAAAAGGTGTTGTTTCCATGCAGCAAGGTTTAGATGCATTAAACAGTAAATCTTCTGACTTAACCAATGGTTCTGCTAAGGTAAAAGAGGCACTACAATTGATTCAGTCCAACTTAAACAGTGTTTCTGTAACAGCAGAAGATTTATCTCAATTAACAACGTCATCTAGTGCAATTAAACAGGGAATTAATCAGTTATATGCAGGAATTCAAAAACTAAAGGAAAATGTAAGCTTTGCACAATATAAGAATGCGATGGCTGCCAATGGTTTAGATATTAATACAGTTAAGGCTGGAAATATTGACGCAATACAGACGTTAACCAGTCAGATAGATTCTCTTCGAGATTCCATTGCCAAAATGGAAAACATGCCAGGTTACGAAAATCAGGTGTCAGGGTTGAAAGCTCAGGTGGAGAGTCTTCAAAAGGTTATGCAGCTTCTTACTGGAAGCAATGCAGTAATTGCTGGGACAGAGGGTTACCTAAACGAATCATCGAATGCAGTAAGCAGTTTGTCCGAAGGAGCAGCATCATTAAAAAACAATTATGAAGCATTTGATCAGGCGATCATAGATTTAACCAATACTTTGAGTGGATTAACGGTTAAAGTATCAAAATTAACAGAGGGTATTAACCAGTTAGTAGCAAACTACGGCGACTTGGATACAGGACTAAATCAGTATACTAATGCAGTAGCACAAATTGCAGGAAGTTATCAGCAGATAGTAGATGGCGTTGCCGCATTAGCTACAGGTAGTAACAAGTTATTAAAAGGTTCAGGAAATTTATCTTCAGGTGCAGAGGAGCTTTACAAAGGTGTAGCCGCATTATGTAATGGCGCATCGGAATTGGCAGAAGGTTCTGGAGAATTTTACAATAGGACTTCGGACATGGATACACAGGTGCAAGAGCAGATCGATGAAATTTTATCTTCAATAGAAGGAGATAAAACGGAAACCAAATCTTTCGTATCTCCTAAGAATACCAATGTGGATTCTGTGCAGTTTGTTATTAAAACAGCAGCAATAGAGGCGCCAGAGGTGAAACAGGAAGAGGTAAAAGAAGAAAAGCAAGAGTCATTCTGGCAGAAGCTATTGCATTTGTTTGGAATTGGAAAGAAGTAGATTGACTAGAATGGCGGCGGGCTATCAGGTTCCACCGCCATAATTTATTTGGAACATTTGGTGGAAAATCCAGCATCTGGTGCGGTTATGATAAAATGTAGATTTCAATATGTTTGTGACGGTATTGACCAGAAGTTTGATGGAGTAACTGCATACAACACAAAAGAATATGAACTTGTATGTTAGGAGTGTAGAAATGTGAAAGAAATAGAAATTTTCCCCCTTATCTATATAAAACCTAACTCAGGTTCGTGGGGAAAATGAGTTAGGTATTTTATTGTATGGAATGAAATTATGCGGTAACACCTACACTAGTAAAGGCATCTTTAATGATGTTAATCTGAGAAGTTGACATATTCATGTTATTAGCTGCACTTAAAACAGCGGCTCTGCACTGACTAAATGTAGATGTGGATGTCATAAGGAATAATGAGTTGTAGAATAAGTCAGCAATGTCAGCCTTGTCCATTCCGTTTGCCCACATTAGGTATGCTGCATGGTTGATAATACCACTGTTTGTATGAACACCGCCGTAGTCGTTACTAGAAGTTGGGTTGGTTGGGCTTACATAGTATTTACCGCCTACTTTGCTTGGCTGCTGGAATTCTTCTGGATTTGACATGTTTCTCAATCCAGAATCGCCATTTTTCATAATGTCTTCTCCTAATAGCCATTCACTATCGTTATCACCTTCGATAATCTGTCCCATGATATCAGCGTAAGCTTCGTTTAAAGCCCCAGACTGGTTCTCATATTCAAGGTCACAGATCGTTTCAATTACAGCGTGTGTAAATTCATGGGCGATAACATCTAAAGCACCAGTTAATGGTGTAAAATAAGTTTGTCCATCACCAAATACGAATTGTTTGTATTCAGGTGTCCAGAATGCATTGTCATAGCCTTGACCATAAGAGGATTCTTTGTAATGCACAGTAGCTGTAATGACAGAACCGTTATCATCATAAGAGTTTCTGCCTTGAGCATTTTTATAGTAATCGTATGTTTTTGCAAGGTTTACCATGCCAGATACAGCAGCAGGATCATTGAATGTAGTAGATGTGCTGGTAATCATCGATCCAGGAATGTTGTTTCCAGTACCTTTATAGATTTTGATTTTTCTTGTTGTATCATATAATTGATAAGAGGTACGGAACCAAGAACTGGATTTGTTAATGCCAAATGTCTGAGTTACACCATTTAAATCTTTACCTGAACCAGTAGCTGCTGCAGACTGACTCAGGGAAACTTCTGTAACTACATCACCAGTAGTAGCATTTACAAAAACATCTTTGTACACACCTTTGCCTTCTTTTGTTCCAGATACAGTGACTTTCCAGCAAAGAACAGGTTCTATATCATTTAATGTGTAGATTGTTAATTCAGTAGTATCTGCTTTTGCATCTTCAAAACTTGCTAATGCACTTACTGTAGCGTCAGATTTATCAACAGTAGCAGTTGTATCAACGTCTAAGTCTTTTAAATAATTTCCACCCACAGAAGTTGTGTTACCAGCTTTGTCTGTTGCAACGATAACTTCACGTCCATATACGGGGATTGAATGGAATAACTGTTGCAATCGGTAGGATGTTATGTAGTTTGATTTATTTACTTTCAGTACTTCGAATTCACTTTCTGGTGCATCAATGTCCATAATTTCTTTGATACTGTTAATGGATTCAATCGCATCTTCCGTATCCTTTACTTTAATATTGGTAAATGCTCCATCAATGAACTGGAAATCACTTTGCCAATCAGTAAATAACTCTGGCACCTTGCCTTCATTGTATTTTTTTAGTTCATCAAGTTTCTGGAACACTTTTGCGAAAATATCCTGATAGCTAGTAGAAACGGGTGCCGCGTAAGCCATGGTACTCTGTGATAACATTGATACGGATAAAGCAGTTGCAAGAATTACAGATAATTTCTTTTTCATACATTTTCCTCCCTTAGTGAAATAGGATTTTCATTGCTAATCAATAAATTCTTTCATGAATAAAACCATAATTGTAAGGCGTGCACACCGTTTGGAAAAACATGGTTTGAATGTAAAAGATGCACTAATTGTAGAACGCGTTTGTAAAATATGCAATAGTTTGAAGAAAAACATAAGAAAAATTTAAAAATTTGCAATTTTACTTAAGAAAAATATGAGAAATCGTAGGAAAACGAAAGAATTTTAATTTTATAGAAAGAATTAATTCGATAAAGATGAAATTGAAAAGACTATTTTCTAAAAAATGTGATATATATAGAAAAATGAATTAGAAAAACGTCTAACTCTGAAACAAATCTGATAACTGAGTTAGACGTCTTCATTATATAGATTGAATTGTATAAACCTGACTATAAACGACCTTCCACATTGTCATAACGTAAGCAGAAACCATGATAATCCACTTCATCGTAATATTTGCGCCAGATTTGAGTCATTTCTTTCGTGTCACGGCCTTCCCACCATTTTGCAGGAGCTGGCATAACACCAAGTGAAACCTTATGGTCTTTTAATTCGTCAATATGTTTTAATATGAAATCGTTTGTTAAAGGTACATTGTCTGTCTCATCGAAGATTGTGATAACATCAGGAGCTGTTAAAACAGGAGCATCTAGAGCAGATTTACTGTTCTGATAGATGACAGTACTCTCATTTGTAAAACGAATCTCCCATTGAATATTATCATCCGGACATTTTGTGTAAATCTGAATGACACCAAATTCTTTGCCGTTTTGAAGCTTTCTCTTGCCAGCTTTGGCAAGTGTTGTTGTGCATCCCTTGGTATTGTCCCCAAGAGCACGACCTTTGAAATCTTCCATATGGGCATTCAAATAATCAAATACAGAAGTATTGGTTTTGTCACCTTTCGTCTTTATGTACTGTTTAATACAAGCACCAAGCTGCTGCGCATAAGTTAAGCTGTTAGGATTGGCAAATGTCTTAAGTTCAGAGGATTTAATTGGCCATCCTGCTGCACCATTCACAGATGGGAAAAGTGGAGAAGTGCTTAAACTACGACTTACTTCTTCGCATTGTGCTGCGTCGGTATCATTTGCTAAGTCGATGCACATACTGTCATTTTTCTCATTAGCCAGTACAAATGGTGTAATTGGTGCACCATTTAAAGAAACTAAAGTTGTATCTAGAGATGGAACAGCACGACCAGAACCATCTGCATCAGCTAATTTAAATTCATCATTGGTCAATGCAAGGTAGATTGGGATCGCTGTATTGACACCACCGTATTCAAAAGGCAATACGTGGGTTATCTTCTTATATGTAGTACAAGCTGTACAACGTTTTCTCATCTGAAGAATCGTGTTTGATAAAATGGATGCGAAGTCATGTTCTTCAATCTCTGATGGAGAACCCATGACAGCCAAAATAGAAGCATATTCACCAGCCGTTTCCGGTGTGTCTGCTAAATCATCCATTTCATAAAGTTTAAGAGTTTCTTCCTTCAGGTTGTCGAAGAGTTTAAGTCCGGCTTCCAAAGAGCCACCATCGCCACCTGCTAAGAAGGTGGAACCAATTAATATTTCGCATATTTGATCATAATTAAATTCTTTCATTGATTTCCTCCCTTTCTAATAAAAAGATTTTTTTCCAAAGCTATTGTACCATATATGTTGAAAAAATTCACTAAAAGTATAAAATGTCGTTGAAAATATAATTTCAGTTATTTGTAAGAGTTTGATTATCAGTGGCAGTACATAATCATGAGAAAGAATATGCTGTATTAATACAACATTTATTTTTAGCTGAAATGCTAGATAACTATACCGAGCCTAAAATGCAAAAAAAAATACAGTTTGGAAATGGTACACAATCAATGTTAGATATGTATCGGGGAATGATTTATAGGAATGCAAGTATGCTTTTTATACCTTATCTGCAAGATAAATATAGCTTCCCATCCGAAAAAGAACTAGACAATATATAGCAGTTATATCAATGAAATATGATTCTATAATACACATAAAATCCACCCAATCCGTCAAAAATGTATAGTGTATTTTATGCGAATGAAACAAACTATACAGAGAGGCGTAAAAATGGAAAAGAAATTACCAAAAGAAGCGTACGGTGGTGTACATGGAAGAGAGTACATTCCATACGTAACCGACTCGAATCGGACTGGTGGAAGTATTGCAGTTTTAATCATTGGTGGTGTGCTGGCAATTCTGTTTGCAGCTTCCACAGCCTACTCGGGAATGAAATCAGGACTTACAGTTGCAGCGGGAATTCCAGGTTCTATCATAGGTTCTGGATTAATCGCAATCTTTGCAAAGAAGAACAGTATTCTAGGCAAAAATATCGTTCAGGGTATGGCAAGTGGCGGAGAGTCCATTGCCAGCGGAATTATTTATCTTTTGCCAGCCGTCATTTTAATTGGAGAAAACTTTTCTTTCTGGGAAGGATTTTTCGTTAGTGCAGGAGGGGTACTCTTTGGAATTGGTGTGGCATCTTTGGTGTATAAGATGCTGATTGTGGAAGAACATGGAAAACTTATGTATCCAGAGTCACTTGCAATCTCCGAAACCCTTGTTGCATCGGAAGGCGCAGGCGAATCTATGAAGTACATGGGAATTGGATTCACAGTGGGAGGCATTATCACAGCACTGACAGGATCGTTCCTCAATGTAACCAACAGTGTCATTTCCTATGTAAATGAACGTTTTTACAAATGGAAACTGGAACTTGAAGTGAATCCGCTCTTGCTTGGAATTGGATTTATCGTTGGTTTGGATGTATCCCTTACCATGTTTGCAGGTTCCATTCTTGCTAACTTTGCTGTCTTACCTTTAATTAGTTACTTTTCAAATTTTGCAAGGAATAGTGAGTTTATCTGGAATAACGGAGATGTTGCATTGTCAGCCATGCAGACAAACCACGTCTTGGGAAGTTATGTAAAATATATTGGTGCAGGAATGATGCTGTCAGGCGGTTTGATTGGAGCTATCCGATTGATTCCAACCATTGTATCTTCTATCAAAGAAACAGTTGGTGCCAAAAATGGTGAAAAGGGAAATAATTCTTCTTTTGCTTCCTTATTGCTATTAATCGGCATTGCAATCGGATTTATAGCTGCATTTTTTATCTCAGGTGGAAATGTGCTGATGGCAATCTTAGGGGCAATCTTTACGTTTATCCTATCTTTGCTCTTCGTCATCGTTTCTGGAAGATTGACAGGTACAATCGGTACTTCCAACTTGCCGGTTTCTGGTATGACCATTGCATCCTTAGTCATTTTGACATTATTATTTGTTGTAATGGGATGGAAGAGTGCTGGAGATAATAAGTCACTCCTTTTGTTTGGTACTTTTATCGTAACAGCTATTTCTGTAGCAGGTGGATATAGCCAGTCACAAAAGGTAACTTATCTGATTGGTGGTAAGAAAGAGGAAATGGATAAATTCTACGCAATTGCAGGTATCATTGGTGTATTAGTAGTCATCGGTGTGATCAAACTTCTGTCTGACCAGCTTGCAATGACAGGAGACAATGTAACATTTGCACTTCCTCAGGCAAATCTGATATCAACTTTAACCGCAGGTATTATGTCTGGTGAACTGCCATGGAATATGGTAATCGTCGGAGTTGTGTTTGGCATTGTGCTCTTTATGCTTAAGCTTCCAATTATGACAATTGCCATTGGATTTTATTTACCAATTGCTACAACATCTATTATTTTAGTAGGTGCCCTAGTTCGTGTATTTATTGAGAAAACTGCCAAAAATGAAAGGGACAAAGATGGGAAGGTGGAAAATGGCATCAGCCTGTCATCTGGTCTCGTTGCGGGTGGCTCTATCATCGGACTTGTGGGTATTATCTTGCAGGTTCTTGGAGTGGCAGGTGGAAATCAGCCAAGTGGATTCTTTGCATCCAATGGAATGGCCTATGTGCTGTTAGCACTGCTGCTGGTGTTTACCATTTGGCCGTTAATGCAAACGAAGAAGAATGGAGATTAAGAAGGGGAAGCATACCTTGGAGCAGTTGGAGGTATGCTTCCTTTATGAAAGTTAATAACTTGACAAACAATACATAGAAATAGCAAAGAATATTTTTCATTCTCTTCCAATCAAAGCTGATTTCACCCTGAATTACACATAGTCCTCCTTGACTTTGTTTTTTTAACAATGTATCTCCAAAAATACAATATACACATTGTCAAAATCATAACAATCATTTATTATAGTATTAGCGTACATAAGATTACAAAAACAAAGAATAATTTAATCATAGAAAGGTTATGAATGACAATGGATCATAGGAAAAATTCGATGCTGAAATCCTCTATTGGTTCTGTGTTTACCATATTTAGCGAACAGGAACTAGAGGAATGGAATGAAAAATCAGGTAATTACGTTGCTATATCAGGAGCGGTAAAGGACCCTAGTATTCTAGAGATAAAGGAAAACACTACATTAAGAGAAATGATTGATAGTGCAGGTG
>DBKX01000160.1:6420-7706 GCA_002297865.1 Lachnoclostridium sp. UBA739 | reverse complement strand
GTGGAATGATTCAAGGGAAGAAGTTTAAAGCGATGCAGGTGGGAATCCCTTGTGGACGATTCTACATAGAAGAACAATTGGATGAGCCGGTCGATCAGAGTATTTTTCAGGGGGGCGTTTGCAAATCCGTTATTGTGCTGTCAGAAGATGAGTGTATCATTCAGTACGCCCATTTCTATCTAGAGTATCTAATAGGTAAAATGGAACATGAGCATATTGAACGCTATCTTGCTGCGAAAGATGAATTTTATGCCATGTTAAAAATAATTGACCAGATAAGCAAAGGTCGTGCAACCATGCGTGATGTATTCTTACTTCGTGGACTTTCGGAAGATTCAAAAAGAAAGTCTAATCAGGAGTATAGCACCATAGGTCAGATTATTGAGAACTTTTACAGCGAAATTAAGGAGCATGTGGAAGAGAAGCATTGTCAGACACTTCGCTGTAATCATTTGACTAAGCTGACCATTACAGAGAAATGTATTGGATGCGGAGCCTGTAAGCGTGCTTGTCCAGTAGGCTGCGTAGAAGGAGAAGTAAAGAAACGCCATAAAATAGATTATTTGAAATGTACATACTGCGGAGCTTGTTCTTCTGCCTGTCCAATTGGAGCCATTACTACAGGCGACAATATCATGAAATTTATGCGTGACCTTACAACACCAAAAAAAGTTGTTATTACGCAGATGGCACCGGCAGTACGTGTCGCCATTGGAGAAGCATTTGGCTTTGAGCCAGGTGAAAATGTTGAGAAGCGAGTGGCAGCAGCACTGCGCCGTATTGGTGTAGACTACGTATTCGATACCACATGGGCAGCGGATTTAACAATTATGGAAGAGGCAAACGAATTAATCGAACGCCTGGAACGATACGAAGCAGGCGATCCTGATGTAAAACTTCCATTACTAACATCCTGTTGTCCAGCTTGGGTAAAATTCATCGAGCAAAATTATGGCGATATGCTTGATGTACCTTCTACTGCAAAATCCCCAATGCAGATGTTTGCAACTATTGCAAAGGATTTATGGGGAAAAGAACAAGGTATTCCAAGAGACCGACTGGTTTCGGTTGCCATTATGCCTTGTCTTGCTAAGAAATTTGAGGCATCAAGAAGAGAGTTCTCAAAGGGATTAAATTATGATGTGGATTATGTAATCACAACAGCGGATTTAATTGACATTTTCAAGGATTCGGGAATTGATCTAAAGGAAATAGAAGAGGAAGAAATTGATCAAATCCTGGGCGAATATACCGGAGGTGGTATCATTTTCGGACGTACAGGCGGC
>DBKX01000160.1:6201-6415 GCA_002297865.1 Lachnoclostridium sp. UBA739 | reverse complement strand
CGTGTGGCTGTGGAGAAGATAACAGGACAGAGATTAGATGAAATCGAATTCAAGAGTCTGCAAGGCTGGGATAGTTTCCGAAGCTGTGATGTAGAAGTTGGAGATGTAAAACTAAAAATCGGTGTTACATATGGTTTAAAAGAAGCAAAGAAAATGCTTGATAAAATCCGTTCTGGTGAAGAGTTTTACCATGCCATCGAAATTATGGCTTGTA
>DBKX01000160.1:3627-6166 GCA_002297865.1 Lachnoclostridium sp. UBA739 | reverse complement strand
AAAAGCGAAGAAACGTGAGGCTACGTTAAAGATGAGAATGGAAGGACTTAATAACATTGACCGTTCCTTACCGTTAAGACGTTCCAATGAAAATCCTGCTGTACAGGCTGTTTATGATAAATATTTGGATTATCCATTAAGTGATAAGGCACACGAACTGTTACATACAGAATATTTTATTAGAAGAAAATATTAGTTTTATGTGAATTAATCCTATTAAGATGTGGGAAATTGTGGTATAATACGAGAAACTTCGAGGAGTTTATTTACAAATACTCTAAAAAAGAATCATGCAAGGAGGAAATCGTATGTACATTGTCGTTCAGTTTTTCATTTTAGCAATTGGATTTTTAATGCTGGTAAAGGGGGCAGACTGGTTCGTGGAAGGAACTGCCCAAATAGCTGCACAATTTAAGATTCCCCAACTGGTAATTGGGCTTACTATTGTGGCTATGGGAACGAGTGCCCCTGAAACAGCCGTAAGTATAACAGCTGCCTTAAAAGATAACGGAGGCATTGCTATCGGAAATGTTGTTGGAAGAAATATTTTGAACATTTTGATTATCTTAGGCATAACAGCTGTAATCATCAATGTAAAAGTACAAGAGTCTACATTGAAAATTGAGATTCCATTCATGATTTTAGTAACAGTAGTCTTGTACGTTGCAGGCTTAACCAATCACTATGTCTATTTTTATGAAGGAATTGTTTTGCTTGCACTTTTTGTTACTTATTTACTCTATTTATTTCATATGGCGAAGAAAGGAAAAGAACAAGAACAAGAACTGCCACCAAGTGAACAGGAACCGATTTGGAAGTTAGTAGTAATCTCAATTCTTGGAATTGTGCTTATTGTGTTAGGCAGTAATGTTACGGTAGATGCCGCTACGACTATTGCGAAGTTCTTTGGAATGAGTGAACGATTCATTGGTCTTACAATAGTTGCGCTAGGAACTTCTTTGCCAGAACTGGTAACCTCTATTATGGCAGCTGTACGTGGGAAAGCTGATATTGCCATTGGTAACATTGTCGGCAGTAACATTTTCAATATCCTTTTTGTAATAGGAACAGCATCACTCATTACTCCAATTATTTTTCAGCCTCAATTCCTTACAGACACGATTATAGCGGTTCTTGCAGGAGGTTTGCTTTGGATAAGCATCGCAAAAACAAGAGAATTAACGCGTAAATGGGGGCTAGTCATGTTAGGCGCGTATGCATGTTACTTTGGATATCTGTTAACCTAAGATATAATTTACAAATTGAAATTTTACATGTATTATTAACAAGAGGTGACAACATGGATGCAACAATATCAAAAGAACTTGTTATTATGAATTTTTCTCACATTTATGAGGAAGAACGGTTTTTTCAGCATGAAAAGGTTCATTGGTTAGATTGCACAGATATGCTTGGGACAGACTGCTATTGTGCAGATGAAGCGAAAGAAGAAATAAGAAACTGTATAGCGGATATACCCGTCCAAGGTATTCATTTTATAGATTCTGGTAATTATCATTATGTGACGGAGTTTTGGTTAGAGAAGATAGAAGCACCATTCTGTCTCTTTGTTTTTGACCATCATTCGGATATGGAAAAACCGTTATTTGGTGATATTTTAAGTTGTGGATCATGGATTTTAGATGTACTAGAACACAATGAAATGATACAAAAAGTGGTTTTGCTAGGAATCAGTAAGGAACAGGAAGCTTTAATTGATCCTAAGTTTCAAGAAAAATTAATCTGTATCGATGAGCAGGAAATAAAGACACAGTTTTTTTGGAAAAAACTAAAAGCAGTTCACGAAGAATATCCTGTATATATATCTATCGATAAAGATGTATTAACTACCGAAGAAATTCAAACGAACTGGAATCAAGGCAGTATGCATTTTGGGGAACTGAAGAAAATATTACATATCCTGCTGTCCCAGTGTCAGGTGATAGGTATAGACATTTGTGGTGAATGTACTCTGACATTGGACAAGTTATGCGATATTGAAAATAATAGCCGATTCAATGAGAAACTAATGGAATTTCTACAGATAGAGGCTAGTGACAATAAGTGAGGAAAGATAATGAATATACAGATATTTGGAAAGCCAAAATGCTTTGATACAAAGAAAGCAGAACGTTATTTTAAGGAACGTGGAATTAAATTTCAGTCAATTAATATGACAGAGAAAGGCATGAGTAAAGGTGAATTTGCTAAGGTAAAGCAAGCAGTTGGCGGACTTGATAATATGCTGGACAAAAAATGCAAGGACAAGGATTTACTAGCACTTATCACGTATCTTGCAGAAGAAGATAAAGAGGAAGAGGTGTTAGAGAACCAAAAGGTATTAAAAACACCAATTGTACGAAATGGGGCGAAAGCAACAGTTGGTTATCAGCCAGAGGTATGGAAAAGCTGGGAGTAATCTCAGCTTTTTATTATATTAAGTTGTTATTTTCAGGAGTGATAATTGCAAATAAATTTTCGAGGTGGTAAAATTTACGTGGGTGATATTATGTTAAAATTATTTTCGGTGAAAAACTTT
>DBKX01000160.1:0-3598 GCA_002297865.1 Lachnoclostridium sp. UBA739 | reverse complement strand
CAAATTATAATAGATTTTTCTAATACAAGAGATGAATATGGGTTTAATGAGTATTGCATTAAAGATGGACTGATTTCAAAGGCAATGATATATGGAAAAAATGGTGTGGGAAAAAGTAATCTTGGATTTGCATTATTTGATATTGTTTCGGTTTTGACAGATGGACATGTCAGTCAGGAAACTATGATTTCTTCTCTTTTTCTGAATGCAGATAGCAAAGAGGATAAAGCAACGTTCCATTATGAGTTTATATTGGACAGGGATGAAGTGATATACGAATATTCAAAGAAGGATATTAAGACTTTGGCAACAGAACAATTGAGTATAAATGGAAGTGTGATTTTTAAATATAATTTTGATAAGGGAGAATTCGAAAATAACGGCTTAAATCTAATTGGTGCAGATTCTCTGAATTTTGAATTATGGGATAACGAATTGTCTATTCTAAAATATATAATAAGCCACAGTAATATGAACACGATGCCAATAATAAAGAAGGTTGCGAATTTTGTAAGGCGTATGATTTGGTTTCGTTCGTTGCAGAAGAATCAGTTTATTGGAATGAAACCAGAAAATAGGAATGCAATAGAGGATATTATAAAAAATAATAAAGTAGATGATTTTGCAGAATTTTTATATAAAGTTACAGACCAGAAGTATAAATTACGAGGTTATATAAATGATGATGGGAAATATAAAATTCGAGAAGTTCATGAATGCCGTGAAATAGATTTTTACACTGCAGCTTCTAATGGAACTAAAACACTAACTCTTTTCTATGGGTGGATGATACACTTTAGTAAAGCGAGTTTTATTTGGATGGATGAATTTGATGCATTTTATCATTTTGAACTGGCAAAAAGTATTGTGGAAGAAGTGTTGGAATTTGAAAATGCACAAGTTGTAATTACTTCCCATAACACCTATTTGCTTGATAATGAATTACTTCGACCAGATGTATATTTTTATTTAAATGATGGAAAACTCAGAAGTTTTGCAGATTCTACATTTAGAGAATTGAGAGAAGGACATGATATAGAACGTTTATTTAGGAACGGTGATTTTGAAGATGAGTAAGAAAACGAAGAAACGGATTTTGTTTATTGTTGAAGGAGATACAGATGAGCCTGAGTTTTTTAAGCAGGCTAACGCTGTATTCTACCATCAGTATGAAATCGAGTATTATACTTATAATACTTCTATTCACGATTTGATTGATGCTCTTTTTCAAGGAGAAGAATTAGATAAGGATATAGATATCAGAAGAGCATTAAGAGCGAAAGAAAAAGATCCAGAAAAGAAAGAGATTCTGAAAGCAAAATACACGGATATATTTCTTGTATTCGATATGGAACCACATTATCAAAAACAGTACTTTTCAGTAATTGAGCAAATGCTTGCATATTACTGTGACTCTGGCAAAATGGGAAAACTCTTTATTAATTATCCTATGATGCAGTCCTATAGACACATAAATAAAATGCCAGATAGCGGATTTATACATAAAGTTGCTACAAAGGAAGAGGTACAGGAATATAAAAAGTTAGTTGGAGAAGAGACGGCATATCAGGATGTGAGAAAATATGACTATCGAATATTCATGTCTATGTGTGCGCACCATTTGAAGAAAGCAAATTACATATTAAATAACAGTAGTGATTTGATGGAAGCAAAAGAGTTTATCAATATGGATTATGTTACATTGTTTCAGAAACAGTTAGAACAATGGAATAGAAATAATTGTGTCTACGTTTTGAATACGTCTATTTTTTGGATTTTTGAATATGAGCCAAATCTACTGCTAAGAAAATTCAAACAAAATTCAACGATCTTTTATATCTGATTACATCTAGTCTTTCCTCTTGACTTTTCCTTTTGGCATGCTTAAAATATATGTAAAATGCTTATAGTAGGTCAGTTCTGCATAAGTGACAAGAATAATGGCGAAGACGAAGAGAAGTAGCGTGAATTATCGTTTCCAGAGAGTGGAGGCTAGGTGAGAGCTCCGTAAAATGAATTGACGTGAATAACACTTTATCAGCTGCAATCTGAACCTTGCATATTGTTAGTAGTAGGTGAGCCGTTGGCTGTGCGTTAAGCAGCGAGGTTTTATACCGTAAAGTGACTGATATTCAGTAATTCAGGTGGTACCGCGGACATGGACTGTTCGTCCTGAACTTATAGAGAAAAAAGGAGAATATTATGAACACTTCAAACATTTACCGTAACTGCACCATGGATAAAATTGGTGAAGAGAACGTAGGCGCAACACTTAAAATTGCGGGATGGGTTGAAAACATCCGTGACCATGGCGGTGTATCATTTGTCGATTTACGTGATATGTATGGCGTAATGCAGGTGGTTATGCGTGACACAAAATTATTAGATGGAATTAACAAAGAAGACTGTATTAGTGTAGAAGGTCTGATTCAGCATCGTGATGAGGATACTTACAATCCTAAGATTCCTACAGGAACAATTGAATTAGAGGCACATACAGTTGATATTTTGGGAAAAGTTTACACACAGCTTCCATTTGAAGTACAGACTTCTAAGGAAATTCGTGAAGATGTGCGTTTAAAATATCGTTATTTAGATTTAAGAAACAAGAAAGTAAAAGATAATATGATTTTCCGTTCCAATGTTATCAGTTTCTTAAGACAGAAGATGACAGACATGGGATTTTTAGAAATTCAGACTCCAATCCTTTGCGCATCTTCTCCAGAAGGTGCTCGTGATTACGTTGTCCCTTCCCGTAAATTTAAAGGAAAATTTTATGCGTTACCACAAGCTCCACAGCAGTACAAACAGCTTTTAATGGTTTCTGGCTTTGATAAATACTTCCAGATTGCTCCTTGTTTCCGTGATGAGGATGCTCGTGCTGACCGTTCTCCAGGAGAGTTCTATCAGTTAGACTTCGAAATGAGCTTTGCTACACAAGAAGATGTATTCCGTGTAGGGGAAGAAGTATTAACAGAGACGTTTAAGAAATTTGCTCCAGAAGGTGCCACTGTAACAGATGCTCCTTTTCCAGTAATTCCTTATAAACAGGCTATGCTTGAGTTTGGTACAGATATACCAGATCTTCGTAATCCATTAAGAATCGTGGATACAACAGATTTCTTCCAAAGATGTACCTTTAAACCTTTCCATGGCAAAACAGTACGTGCAATTAAAGTACATGCTGATATGTCAAAAGGATTCCATGAAAAATTATTAAAATTCGCTCAGTCCATCGGTATGGGTGGTCTTGGTTATCTTTATGTAAACGAAGATATGAGCTATAAAGGCCCAATTGATAAATTTATCCCAGACGATATGAAGAAAGAAATCGTTGATATTGCAGGTTTAGAACCTGGTGATACAATCTTCTTTATCGCGGATAATGAAGAAAGAGCAGCTTTATATGCTGGTCAGATTCGTACGGAGTTAGGAAATCGTCTTGATTTATTAGAAAAGAACGCTTACCGTTTCTGTTTCGTAAATGATTTCCCAATGTTCGAATACGACAAAGAAGAGAAGAAAATAATCTTCACGCATAATCCATTCTCTATGCCACAAGGTGGATTAGAAGCATTAAATGAAAAAGATCCATTAG
>DBKX01000161.1:2013-6089 GCA_002297865.1 Lachnoclostridium sp. UBA739 | reverse complement strand
ATTAAAAAAGTACAGTTTTAGAGCATTTGCAAAGTACAGCAGAACAATTGTGACATAAGTGGAAAGAACATTATCTTTGTTCATTTCTGATAAGCTTTAAAATTAAGGAAATGCATGTAGATAAGATGTTTTGTCTCTTGAATTTGATGTGTATTAGACATTGGTTTTAATGAAATAGTAGGAAAATAAAAATGGATTGGAAAGTTCTATATAAACAACATCTTTACATTGGTTAGGGACTTGTCGGATAAGTAATACAGATATGACGACTTCGTTTGGCGTCATGGCAACCCACTGTGACAAGAAAATGCCGGAGAAGTGGCTGCATTTAAATATTTCGAGGAACACAAGTTTTTTTGCTGATATTTTGAACATAGTGGAAGTTGTCCATAGGTACATAGCTAACATCGCCAGCGCGATAGTTGTACAAGTAGAGAAGTTTTCGTGGTCTGGAATATGAATTGTTACAACATTACATTTGATTGGTTTCACGAGAACGTGTTGTCTTCCGAGTAGCTTCCTTTGTCAAAGAGCATTAAAAATTCACATCCCTTTTGAAGTCCTTGAATGGAGTGAGGAATGCAGGCATTTGTTCATTTGTCTATTCATATAGGATACTCATTTTTGTGGTTTATTTGGTTTTTGTTAGTATGAGTTGTGAGGAGAAAAATATGTGAAAGCGGGTGAGATGGAAATGAAAGTGCAGAAACGAAGTGCGCAGTAACGGATCAAAGAATTGGTAGTAAAGAAATGTTTTATTTGGTGAATACGCGTTGTAATGTAAAAAAATGATTTTATTTGCATGAAGGGGTGAAATGTACAGATTTTATGGCATATTATAGATTTTACGATATTTTTGAAGATACAGAATTTCAGGATTTTGCAAGAGACATTGTGCAGATTCGTGAAAATATTAAGCTTGAGAATTTTGGAAGAGGAATAGATGGAGGAATAGATGGCAGATATATAAGTTCAAAAGAAAAAGTTACAATATTACAAGTGAAACACTATAGAGCATATAGTAAAACAAGCTTAAAGAATGAACTGAAAAAAGTAAAAGAAATAAATCCCGACAGATATATATTAGCATTATCATATGATGTGCAACCTGATACTAAAGAAAAAATCAAAGAAATGTTCAAACCCTACATAAAGAGTGTATCAGATATCATTACGAATGGAGATTTAAATGATTGTATTGGTGATGTATCAGGGAAATATAAATCCGTGGAACGGAAATTTTATAAACTTTGGTTAAATAATACGACGATGTTAGAGGAAGTGCTGGAGAAGACATTAAACGCAAAATTAAACCGAATGTGCGAAGAATTTTTAGTACAGGCAATTCAGGAAAGTGCGTATTTCGTGGAGACTGGTTTATATATTAGTGCTATGTCCAAATTGAAAAAGAAACACATTATTCTTATCTCAGGAGAGCCAGGAATGGGCAAAACTACGTTAGCCAAACAACTGGCACTTTACTATTTGGAACAATATAGAAGAGATAACGGATTTGAAGCGAAATTCTATTGGGTTGAATCGGTTGATGACTTGGCGACAGTGTTATATGGAAGAAAAGAAGAAAAAAGCAGAATTATCATTTTTGATGATTTCTGGGGAGATATCTTTTATGAAGAGAGAGACAGGGGGAAAAATGAAACAGAGTTAGGCAGGTTGATTGAGAAGGTTAGGAATGAAAATAGGGATTACTTTATTCTGACAACTAGACACTATATTTTAGAACAAGGATTAAAAAAACACGAAGACATTCGGGAATTAATAGAATCCAATAAATTAGAATGTAAGTTGGAGCATTATACAGAAACAGAGAAACAAAAGATATTCTATGAACATTTAGTAAAAGCTGACATGAATTATGAGCAGATAAGAGAATTATTTGATGCAGCTAACAGGATTATACAATCTGAAAACTACAATCTTCGTGTTATTGATATGTTTGTAAAACAAGTGAAGGATGAGGATATGCCAGAGGAATTACCACAGGAACTATATCATTTTTTAGATGAACCAAAGAAATTCTGGGATAAAATATTTCAAAATCTTTCAACAGAAGCCCAATATTTATATAAGATTTTAAGAATAATGCCAGAAGTTGTGGAAAGTCCGTTTGTTGAAAAAGTGTATAGTCATGGTATGAAACTTCTTGATAAAAATATGCAATGGAAAGAATATGGAAGAGTTATAGCAGAACTGGAAAAGACGATTATCAGGACTAATAGTACAAGCAGTGGAAAGATTGTAATCCAATTTCAAAATCCATCTATAAAGCATATGATTGAATCTTACTTGATGAAAAATTTAGAGCAGAATAAGGATTTGCTTATGAATAGCTGTGTGTATTATGAACAAGCTTTTCAGCTACTGAAAATGTTAGATTCTTATAAAATGTACGATGAGTATTATGCAGATGTTATGGGTAAGTCTTTAGAAATGGCAGATACAGAAGATATTGATATTATAAGACAAAGGTATGATGGGGAGTATAAGGAGAAGAAGAAATCATATGATGAAGAGAGAAAACTCTTAAAATACTTTGCTGTATATGGATATTACAAAGCAGGTATATGTTCTAGATTTAAAGAAGAATATCTAGAATATCTAAATATTTTTATGGAGAAAGGAATAAAATTTCCGCATGATCTTCCATATTATATTGTATATGATTTTCCATCATTGGCGATTAATGGATTAAAAGAAAATATTTTGCATGATATATTTTATGTAATTGATGTTTATAAGGAAATTGTAATTCGCAATGGGTTAGAGCTAGATTATGAGGAGTTCATAGCATATGATAAAAAAAGCTGTTTGGAACATATACAGAGAAATCGTTCTGAAATTGAAGAGTATCTTTATAAATGGTACGATTACAGATTCTGTATAGACGTAGTAGAAGAAAATTGGGAAGATGCATCCGACCTTGCTGCTTTGTATGATACCAATTGTATGGAGTGGGGGATTTCTTCATCCATGGAATTTTGGAATACTTGTAATAAATACGAAAGTAGATTTGACGAGTTATTTCAAAAACAACTGGGTGACAAGGAAGATGTGCATAATAAAAGGAAAGAAAATTTTGAAGATGTAAAAAAAGAATATTGGGAAAGATATTTTTCTTTTGATGAGGATACGGAAAATGAAGAATCTATGAGGAATGATAAAGAACAGATGTTTGATTATGAATATTACATAAGAGAATTGTTTTTTCAAAAGAGCTCAGAGCAGGAAAATTATTCCCTAAAGGATTTAGTAGATAGTTTGACTGACTTAGGATGTATTTACTTTAAAGACAAAAGAAGAGTGTGGAGAGAAAAAGAACTTAAGGAGTTATGTTGTGATGAATTTGATATGTGTGAAGAGCAGTGGGAACTCCTTTTTCAAAGAAATATCTTAAAAAGAAAAGGCAAATTCGCAGCTATTGTGTATCCAGACATTTTTGTGCTTACATTTTTATATCAATTCTATTATGTGGAAGAAAGAGATAAGGAACAGGATTATGAACAGTTATTTTTTAGTGAGCAGGCAATAGAAGATGAAGTAATTTGGCTTGGGATTGAAATTATTCAGGAGGATTCGTATTCCTTATTAGGGGCAATGTTGAATTTAGATGAGTCAGCTTTTAGAAAATGTGTAACAATTCCGCTTGCTAAGAAGTTTTATGAAGAGAATTATTCAAGCAATAGGAAACAGTTAATTGATAATCTGCTTTGTACTCTTGATTTTACAATTTTCATTTTGGAAGGTGAGAGAAACCCAGCAATTATTTCACCAGTGTATGACATTATAGATATAATAGAGTTAGATAAAGGGTTTTATGTAAGAGATATGATTCCAGAGGAATTAAACAAGGAACAAGTAGAAAGCTATTCAATGGCAGGAATTCTGGAAGATTCCGATAAAGAAAATTTGCAGAAAGTTAAATTGCAGAAACTATATGAATATAATTTTTTAAATCAAAATGAAGTAGAAACTTATTTGCTAAAACTGTGGAATATTATTTTAGAATATGTAGGAGAAAGTGAGAATGAATAAAGAGAAAGTTGAATTTATGAAAG
>DBKX01000161.1:0-1992 GCA_002297865.1 Lachnoclostridium sp. UBA739 | reverse complement strand
CGATATAAGAGAGTATTGGACAATACTAGGAGATTTAGATGAAAAGTATGATGAAACACTGGAATGGTATAATTTTGATGAGTGGCTGAATGGTTCTGGAGAAAAGAGAACGGGGATAGCAGCCATTATGCTAAGAAAAACACAATCTGTCTTTTGGGATTTATATAGGGAAAGCGAATCAGAATTATATTGTGTATATAAAGAAATTTGGTCTATGGAGGAAGAAGAACAGATAGAGATATGGAACAGAAAGCGAAAAGTTTTTGAGCAGGAGGATTTTGAGGAATTTCTTTCAGATGCATTTGAATATCAATATGGTCAGACTGAAGCAATGAAGGAGTTTTTAAGAGTTTTAGATGAAATGGAGAATTGATAGAGCTAATGTATTATAATAAATTTTAAGCTACAGAAATGATAGTGCCAGTGCATGCGCTGACTTCAGAAAAGATGACAGAAAAGTACGACATCATAGCTATTTTTAGTGGTATGTCAGCAGTAACAGGAGGAACTTTTGGTGAAATGGCTGGCATTAGTGGTTTTAATGTGCCGGAGATAGAAACGCTTAATTATTTTTCAGATTACTGTGCTTTGCACATTGGAGAACTGCTCTTTGCTGGGATTATCATTTCGTCTCATGGAGAGAGAATGGGCATGGTAATGACTGTGCCCATAACAGCAGGGATTGCTGTGTTTTTGGTTAAGAATAATAATAGTGATTCGCAAAAATAGTAAAATTGCTCATGGAAAGATTTGCGGAAAATAAGATTGTAAGGTATAATAGAAGTAGTCGAAATTTGATACGCATAATTTACATATTTGTGTTTGAACGATAATAATAAAGCGGAGGTATTTCCATGGGGTTTAAGGATTTATTTAAGAAGAAAGAAGTAGCAGATGATAATATAAATGTTACGGAAGATAAGGTAGAAGAAAAAGCAGAAGCTATAAAAGCACAAGAAGAAAAAACAGAAGCGAAGCCAGAACAAAAGGAAGAAGTTAAGGAGGAAGAAAAACCGCCAGTGCAGGAGGCTAAGCCACAACCTAAGGCAGCTCCTTCTAAAATGATTCCTGATGAAAGAAAAAAGGAAATTGCACAGCTGGTCTTCAAGAAAAAAATTGAAGAAAGTGATTTGGAACCACTAAACATTCAGGAAACAATCTTTTTATTAGTAAATGTAGATCATTTTAATGAAGAGTCCGAAGAAGGCGTAGAAAATTACGAAGAAAAATGTGAAGTAATTGATCACGTTTTAGCAAAAAAGTTAGCGGATGCAGAAGTGCTTTATATGACATTCGATGCAGGAACGAATTTTCCATATATTACACAAGGCTGTGTAGAAATTTATTCAGAGCTTGAATATGCACAGGATGCAGTTAGACATTATGGAGAACAGTATCGTGCGGTACAGATTTGTGAAGTTCGCAAAGATGATAGTCGTTTCCCAGATAAAATGAGTGTATTTGAATTTTTGTACTATTTAGGAATGGAACATTTATTAATTGATAATGGTAAATTTAAGACAGTAGTGAATCGTGAGGATGTATTGGCAATCACCAACAAGAATCTTGAATATCAGATTGACAAGCCAATTGAGAATCCTAAGTTACGTTATGCTTTGATTGAATTTTTCCAAGAAGTAAAATGGCCTGTGACTTATGATAAACGAGATGAAGTGATTCATGAAAAAGAAGAGCGTATGTTAGCTGAATTAAAGAAAGCAAAATTCCTCGTTCCGATGCTATTTGATGGGGAAGAGGTAACAAAGGCACAGAATCAGGTTGCACCACAGCCAGGAAAGAATATGATTCTTCCAAAACTGGAGACACAGGAACATGTATGTTTCACACCAATTTTCACAGACTGGACAGAATTTGTTAAGATTTATCCAAAGGATAAATGGAATGGTCTAGTTATTACATTCGACGAAGCGACAACCTTATGTAAGGACATGGGTATTGTAATTAATCCAGCTGGTGAGAATCTGATTATGA
>DBKX01000035.1 GCA_002297865.1 Lachnoclostridium sp. UBA739 | reverse complement strand
ATAATGAAAAATGCTGGAGTTGTGAATGAGTTCATTCACATACCCCAACATTTATTATAGAGCCTAATAAAGTAGCTCTGCAACTATCATAGCAGTTGTAGAGCTGCTTTTCTATACACGTTCTTACAGGACGCTTATGAGACGTTTCAGTTATTCAAGATGCTGAGGAAAATAACATTGCTCTGATAAATGATATTAATGGTGTTGGACATTACACAGTTGAAAACTCATTTCTTGTTTAGCATAGCAACAAGGTTTTAATCAATTGTCAATAGAAATAAGCCGCTCGTGTTACGTTTCATTCCAAACGTCCATCAATGAACATTTTAAACAATTCCTCAAAAAACTATTGACAAACGAGTTAGAATAGACTAACCTAATAATAGTTAGACATAACTAACTTAAGAATCATGTGAAACTCCTTTGAACTGTGAGGCAAAAACTTCACGGTTCAAAAGCTGTAAATAATAAAAATATGGAGGTATACAGAAATGGATAAAGTATATATTATATTTTGGACACAAAGCGGAAACACAGGTGCAATGGCATCTGCTATAGGAGATGGAGTAAAAGAGGCTGGAAAAGAACCCGTACTTCTGTCACCGTCTGAAGCAAATATAGAGGATTTAAAAAATCTTCCCGCATTTGCCATGGGCTGCCCTGCCATGGGAGCAGAAGTTCTAGAGGAAGGAGAAATGGAACCATTCGTTTCGGAAGTAGAGAAGATTGCTGCTGGCAAGTCAGTTGCGTTATTTGGCTCCTACGGATGGGGAGATGGACAATGGATGCGAGACTGGGAAGATAGAATGAGCACAGCAGGCGCTAACGTAATAGATGGCGAAGGGCTAATAGTACAAGAAGCACCAGGAGATGACGAAATTAAGATGTGCCAAGATTTAGGAAAAACACTTGCGGGGATGTAAGGTATGAGTTTTGAGGAAAGTTTAATTTGGCACGCGTCGCCAACGCTTGCAAGTATAAAAGTTGCAAATCTTTATAGCTTTCAATTTGACTCAATGGAAGAATGCATCCAAATCATGCATCAGTTTAATTCCATAATGAATCCAAAAGGATTATATATCGAACTATTAAAAAATACAGACGATTTTTACCTCATCTATGTTTATCGAAAATCACATTTGCTACAAAACTTGAACCGAGTACATATTCAGGAGTTTTTAAAAGAATATGGATACACAGGTGGAAATGATCTGTCCACGTATTTTGATGTTTTAAAATCCAGACTTCTGAATCAGGTAGACTTTCCACACGAGATAGGAGTGTTTCTAGGGTATCCCCTTGCAGATGTTAAGGCGTTTATTGAGGATAAAGGCAAAAACGCTGTGATATGTGGTAATTGGAAAGTATATCATGATGAAAAATCAGCAAGGTGCCTGTTTTGTAAATATAACCATTGCAGAGAAGTATATGTAAAGGTTTATGAAGGAGGAAGAAAGTTTTGTGATATGTTGGTCGGCGCCTGAAAGAGAGGATGATAGGAATGGATATGGCAAAAAGAAAATTAAAAGATAAATTAAAAGGCCTAGCTATCATGCTACTGATTTGCATGATGTTTACCTTGTAAAGAAAGAAACACGAGCTGGATAATGCAATCAACTTATCCAGCTCGTTTATTATTTTTTATACAATGTTTTTTCAATGCGTTAAAATGAATATTGAGGTTATCATCATCGAAATAGTTTGTTTGCAGTTGTAGGTGTTGTTGGTTCTCTTATCATGACATGGATTTGGTAAGGATGTATAGTATGAAATAATGTAATAGGAAGGAGATACTTCATTACGAGGGATCTCTTTTTTATCTTGTACTTGTGCGTTAAGAACCAAAAAACTGAATTAGAAGGTCGAAAGATATGGATTTTGGTGCGTGACTAGGTATATAATATGGTTAGAAGTTTATAAAAATTTTGAAGAGATGTGCAATCAAAATATAAGGAAGGTGAAGGTAAATGGGACATATTCCATCCGGCGAAAGTTCAGAACTACAGATTCTTACCTTTGAAGAAGCAAGAAAAAAGAGCGGTAAAAGCAATTTATATGATACGAACAATTGGATGAAAAAAGAACTGTAGAAAAATTGATTAATTCGATATAGGACAAATGAAATGATAGAGAGGTGTAATATGACAGAACAAGAAAAAATGCTTGCTGGGAAAATCTATGACCCCAGTGACAAAACATTAGCAGAGCTAAGAGCAGAAGGACACAGACTGTCAAAGATGTACAATGATACATATGAGACAGAGGAAGAAAAACGAACCGAAATCTTAGATGAACTTTTACCAAATCGAGGTAAGGGATGTTATTTACAAGGACCTGTATTCTTTGATTACGGTAAATTCACAACCATGGGAGAGGGCTGTTATGCAAATTTCAATTTTACGGTGTTAGATACCTGTCCTGTAACAATCGGAGATAATGTATTTTTTGGACCCAATTGTACCATTGCGACACCGATTCATCCACTTCGTTGGCAAGAACGTAATATGAAATGCAAAGAGGATGAAACCTGGTATGACGATGAATATGGAAAAGCTGTTACCATTGGCTCAAACTGCTGGATTGCCAGCAACGTGGTGATTGCGGCAGGTGTAAATATCGGAGAAGGCTGTGTGATTGGGGCAGGAAGTGTCGTGACCAGAGATATTCCAGCCAATTCTTTAGCAGTTGGAAACCCTTGTAGAGTAATTCGTCAGATTACAGAAGAGGATTCGATAAAATACCATGAAGAGTTATTTTAGTATGAAGTTTTAGATATAAGGAATAT
>DBKX01000222.1:7066-11432 GCA_002297865.1 Lachnoclostridium sp. UBA739 | reverse complement strand
TATGATTACTATCAGCCAGAAGCATACGTGGCTTCAACGGATACTTATATAGAAAAAGATTCTTCTATTAATGAAGAGATTGATAAATTAAGACACTCTGCAACGGCGGCATTGATGGAACGAAAAGANNAGATGTCATTATCATTGCCAGTGTGTCCTGTATTTATGGTTTAGGTAGTCCAGAATATTACCAGAACATGACCATTTCCCTTCGTCCAGGGATGGAGAAGGATAGAGAAGAGCTGATTCATAAGCTAATTGAGATACAGTATCATCGTAATGATATGGACTTCAAGCGTGGAACGTTCCGTGTTCGTGGCGATGTGGTGGAAATCTTTATGAGTAATGCTTCCGAGACAGCGGTTCGAGTAGAATTCTTTGGAGATGAAATTGACAGGATCTCTGAGGTAAATGTATTGACTGGCGATGTTGTATGCGACTTAGAACATGCCCACATTTATCCTGCCAGCCACTACGTTGTAGAGCCAGAGTACATGAATACGGCGATAAAAAATATTGAAGAAGAATTAGAAGAACAGGTGAAGTTCTTTAAAAGTGAAGATAAATTATTAGAGGCTCAGCGTATTGCCGAGAGAACTAATTTCGATATTGAGATGCTCCGTGAAACAGGTTTCTGCTCTGGCGTTGAGAACTATTCCAGACATCTAAGTGGTTTAGAAGCGGGAGTGCCACCGTTTACACTAATCGATTTCTTCCCAGATGATTTTCTGATTATTGTAGACGAGTCTCACATCACCATTCCACAGGTACGTGGTATGTATGCCGGTGACCGTGCAAGAAAAATGAATCTGGTTAATTACGGATTCCGTCTGCCATCTGCTTTGGACAACCGTCCTTTGAATTTTGAAGAATTTGAGAGCAAGATTGACCAGATGCTCTTCGTATCGGCAACACCTAACGTTTACGAATCAGAACATGAGTTGAAACGTGTAGAACAGATTATTCGTCCGACTGGATTACTTGATCCAATCGTGGATGTAAGACCAGTTAAGGGACAAGTTGACGACTTGGTATCGGAAGTCAATAAAGAAATTGAGAAGAAGAACAAAGTACTGGTAACGACTTTGACAAAACGTATGGCGGAAGATTTGACCGACTATATGCGTGAGGTAGGTATCAGGGTAAAATATCTGCACTCAGATATTGATACGTTAGAGCGTTCGGAGATTATTCGTGATATGCGTCTTGATGTATTTGACGTATTAGTTGGAATTAACTTACTACGAGAAGGTCTGGATATTCCAGAAATTACGCTGGTTGCAATCTTAGATGCAGATAAGGAAGGATTCCTGCGTTCGGAAACGTCACTAATTCAGACTATTGGACGTGCGGCCCGTAATGCAGACGGACATGTAATTATGTATGCGGATAAGATAACAGACTCCATGGAGAAGGCACTTTCCGAAACTAGCCGTCGTCGTGAAATTCAGCAACGATATAATGAGGAGCATGGAATTACGCCAACTACCATTAAAAAGGCAGTACGTGAGTTGATTAGCATTTCCAAGAAGGTGGATACAAGGTCTATTGACATGAAGAAAGACCCAGAATCCATGAGTAAGAAGGAATTAGAGAAGATGGTACAGGAGATTACCAAGAAGATGCACACAGCCGCAGCGGAACTGAACTTCGAGCTGGCAGCAGAGCTGCGTGATCAGATGATTGAGATAAAGAAGCACTTAAATGAACTGTAATTAACATAGACAGATGTGAAACAGTGGCAAAGAAAGGACAAGAAAGATGGCTGAGAAGCGAAAATACATTACCATTCGAGGAGCGAAGGAACATAATTTAAAAAATGTAAGTTTGAAGATACCTAGAGATGAATTTGTTGTATTAACTGGACTTAGTGGTTCGGGAAAATCTTCATTAGCATTTGATACGATTTATGCGGAAGGACAGAGACGTTACATGGAGTCTTTATCGTCTTATGCGAGACAGTTCTTAGGGCAGATGGAGAAACCAAATGTGGAGAGTATTGAAGGACTTCCACCGGCGATTTCTATTGATCAGAAATCAACGAACCGTAACCCTCGTTCTACTGTTGGAACGGTAACGGAAATCTATGATTATTTCCGATTATTATATGCCAGAGTTGGTGTACCTCATTGTCCGAAATGTGGGAAAGAGATTAAGAAACAGACGGTTGATCAGATTGTAGATGAAATTATGAAACTGCCTGAGCGCACTAAGATTCAATTGTTGGCACCAGTGGTTCGCGGGCGTAAAGGACAACATGTTAAATTGTTTGAACAGATGAAAAAGAGCGGCTATGTGCGTATCCGTGTAGACGGCAATATGTATGAGCTTTCTGAGACCATTGAGTTAGATAAGAATAAAAAACATAATATCGAAGTAGTGGTAGACCGTCTTGTTGTAAAGGAAGGTATTCAGCAGCGACTTACCGATTCTATTGAAAATGTGATTAAAATTGCAGAGGGGCTTATGATTGTTGATGTGGTTGGTGGTGAACCAATTAACTTCAGCATGAGTTTCTCCTGTCCAGACTGTGGAATCAGCATTGATGAAATTGAGCCAAGAAGTTTCTCTTTCAACAATCCATTCGGAGCTTGTCCAGACTGTTCCGGTATTGGTTTTAAAATGGAATTTGATGAAGATTTATTGATTCCTGATAAATCTATGAGCATCGCCGAGGGTGCAATTGCAGTAATGGGATGGCAATCCGTTACAGATAAGGGGAGTTATGCCCGCTGTACATTAGATGCAGTAGCAAAAGAGTTCAAATTTGATCTGAATACACCATTCAAAGATTATCCTCAAGAGATTCAAGACATTATCTATTATGGTGTACCAGATGGCAGACGTGTAAAGGTATATTATAAAGGACAGCGTGGAGAAGGCGTGTATGATGTTCTTTGGGATGGTCTGATTCGAAATGTAGAACGTCGTTATCGTGAGACGGGTTCTGAAACATCCAAAGCAGAATACGAAACATTTATGAGAATTACACCTTGTAAGGGCTGTGGTGGAAAACGTTTGAAGAAGGAATCCTTAGCTGTAACAGTCGGAGATAAGAACATTGCAGAGGTAACAGAATATCCAATCGCAGATTTACAGGCGTTTTTACAGGATTTACAGCTTACTTCGATGCAAGCTAAAATCGGTGACATGGTGTTAAAAGAAATTCGTGCAAGAGTTGGTTTCTTAGTAGATGTTGGTTTAGATTACCTTACACTTGCCAGAGCGACTGGAACCTTATCAGGTGGAGAAGCGCAGCGTATTCGTCTTGCAACGCAGATTGGTTCCGGACTTGTAGGTGTGGCATATATCCTAGATGAGCCAAGTATCGGACTTCATCAGCGAGACAATGATAAGCTGTTAAAGACTTTGTATCACCTACGTGACCTTGGGAATACACTAATTGTCGTAGAACATGACGAAGACACTATGTTTGCCGCAGATTATATTGTAGACGTTGGACCTAAAGCAGGAGAGCATGGCGGTGAAATTGTCGCAACTGGTACAGTAGAAGAGATTATGGCGAATCCTAATTCTATTACTGGGAAATACCTAAGCGGAGAGATTCACATTCCGATTCCAAAAGAACGAAAAAAACCAACTGGTTTCTTAAAGATAAAAGGTGCTTCTGAAAATAACTTAAAAAATGTAAACGTTGATATACCTCTTGGAATCTTCACTTGTGTAACAGGTGTATCTGGATCTGGTAAGAGTTCTTTGATTAATGAGGTTCTTTACAAAACATTAGCAAGAGAACTAAACCGTGCCAGATGTATTCCTGGAAAATATAAAGAGATTCTTGGTCTTGAGCAACTAGATAAGGTTATCAACATCGATCAGTCCCCAATCGGAAGAACCCCACGTTCGAATCCAGCAACCTATACAGGAATGTTCGATATGATTCGTGATTTATTTGCTTCCACATCAGATGCAAAAGCAAAAGGTTATGCAAAAGGAAGATTCAGCTTTAACGTAAAAGGTGGCCGTTGTGAAGCTTGTAGTGGAGATGGTATCTTAAAAATTGAGATGAACTTCCTGCCAGATGTATATGTGCCTTGCGAAGTATGTGGCGGAAAGCGTTACAACAGAGAAACATTAGATGTGAAATATAAAGGCAAAAGCATTTATGATGTCTTGAATATGACGGTAGAAGAAGCATTAAAATTCTTTGAAAATGTTCCTTCTATAAAAAGAAAGGTTCAGACTTTATATGATGTAGGATTATCTTATATACGGCTAGGTCAGCCATCTAACACCTTATCAGGTGGCGAGGCACAGCGTATCAAACTGGCTACCGAATTAAGTAAACGTAGTACAGGCAAGACCATCTACATCTTAGATGAGCCAACTACAGGACTTCATTTTG
>DBKX01000222.1:0-7052 GCA_002297865.1 Lachnoclostridium sp. UBA739 | reverse complement strand
TATGCACCGTTTACGAGAAGGTGGAAATACCGTTGTTGTCATCGAGCATAACTTAGATGTAATCAAGACAGCAGACTATATCATCGACATCGGTCCAGAAGGTGGTGATCGTGGAGGTACTGTTGTAGCAGCCGGGACACCAGAGCAGATTGCAAAATGTAAAAAGTCATATACAGGCTATTATATTCAAAAGATGCTGGATAAGGAAAAAGAGGAGCAGAATCGGTATGAGTAATCATTTCTTTGCCATGATGTCTCGAATGAAATATATCAAACGCTGGGCATTGATGCGCAACACCCAAAAGGAAAACATCAGTGAACATTCACTGGAAGTGGCGATGATTGCCCATAACTTAGCGATAATCAGTAATGTTCGATTCGGCAATGACTTGCCTGTTGAAAAGGTGGCAATGATGGGACTTTACCATGATTGTACCGAAATCATAACAGGCGATATGCCCACACCAATTAAATATCACAGTACAGAACTTCATCAGGCATTTCAGAAAGTGGAAAATCTAGCTTCGGAACAGCTATTAAACATGTTGCCAGAAGACATGCGTTCTTATTATAAGAATCTGTTTTTTCATGAAGAAAGGGATGAATACCTTTGGAAACTTGTGAAAGCAGCAGACAAGATATCCGCTTATTGCAAATGTATTGAAGAAGAAAAGTCAGGGAATACAGAATTCCGTAAGGCGAAGCAAACCATTGAAGAGTCTTTGGTTGCAATGAATATGAGTGAAGTTTCTGTATTTTTAGAAGAATTTATGCCATCCTTTGAAATGACATTGGATGAACTGTAATATTATCGTCAATGAAGCTAATAATTAGAAAGATTAATAAATAATAATATTTTTTGGTACTAGCCTTATGAAAGCAGATGTTGTATTATAAAGGTATTGTGAGTTACTTTAACTTAAATTTTACTTGAATTCAAATAGGAGGACTTTTTGGTGAAAGAGGAAAGAGTAATTGTACTGGACTTTGGTGGCCAGTATAATCAGTTAGTTGCAAGAAGAGTCAGAGAATGTAATGTTTATTGTGAAATCTATTCTTATAAAACAGACATTGAGAAGATTAAGGAAATGAATCCCAAAGGAATCATTCTTACAGGAGGCCCAAATAGCTGTTATGTAGATGGCGCCCCAGCTTACTCCAAGGAATTATTTGAACTTGGAATTCCTGTTCTTGGTCTTTGCTACGGAGCACAGTTAATGATGCACACTTTAGGCGGCAAAGTGGAGAAAGCTCCAGTGAAAGAGTTTGGTAAAACAGAAGTTCATTTTGATACTACATCAAAAGTATTTGAAAACGTATCAAAATCATCTATCTGCTGGATGAGTCATAACGACTACATCGCACAAGCCGCTCCAGGTTTCGCAATTACAGCACATACCGCGGACTGTCCAGTAGCAGCTGCTGAAAATGCATCAAAGAGCTTATATGCTATCCAGTTCCATCCAGAAGTTCTTCACACCGAAGAAGGACAGAAAATGTTATCCAACTTCGTTTTAGACGTGTGTGGATGTAAAGGCGATTGGAGAATGGATTCTTTCGTGGAGGCATCTATCAAAGAGATTCGTGAAAAAGTTGGAAATGGAAAAGTGCTATGTGCACTATCTGGTGGTGTAGATTCCTCTGTTGCTGCCGTAATGCTTTCCAAAGCAGTAGGTGAGCAGTTAACTTGTGTATTCGTTGACCATGGTTTACTTCGTAAAGACGAAGGCGATGAAGTAGAAGCAGTATTCGGTCCAGAAGGCCATTACGATTTGAACTTTATCCGTGTCAACGCACAGGAAAGATTCTATGAAAAATTAGCAGGCGTAACAGAGCCAGAAAAGAAACGTAAAATTATTGGTGAAGAGTTTATTCGTGTATTTGAAGAAGAAGCGAAAAAGATCGGTGCAGTGGACTTTTTAGTACAGGGAACGATTTATCCAGACGTTGTAGAGAGTGGTCTTGGCGGTGAATCAGCCGTGATTAAATCTCACCACAACGTTGGAGGCTTACCTGACTATGTTGATTTTAAAGAAATCATTGAGCCACTTAGAGATTTATTCAAAGATGAGGTACGTAAGGCAGGACTTGAGTTAGGACTTCCTGAGTACTTAGTATTCAGACAACCATTCCCAGGTCCAGGTCTTGGAATCAGAATCATTGGCGAAGTTACAGCTGAGAAGGTAAGAATTGTTCAGGAGGCAGATGCGATTTATAGAGAAGAGATTGCGAATGCTGGTTTGGATAAGGGAATTGGTCAGTATTTTGCGGCCCTTACGAATATGCGGTCTGTAGGTGTTATGGGTGATGAGAGAACTTATGACTATGCGGTTGCGCTCCGAGCGGTAAATACGGTTGACTTTATGACAGCGGAGAGTGCTGAAATTCCTTGGGAAGTGCTTGGAAAGGTTACTAGCCGTATTGTGAATGAGGTTAAGGGGGTTAACCGTGTACTGTATGATTGTACAGGGAAACCACCTGCAACGATTGAGTTTGAATAATGAAAAAAATGTGAGAATCCTTGATATCAGGGGTTCTCATTTTTGTTCATAGGTTAAGTTGCTTGGAGTTTCGATTTCAGTAATACTGGAATTGCATTTATAAATACATCCGCCAGTTCATCTTTGCAAAAGCAGGAGTATTCCTTGTGACGAGATTTCTATACATGCTTCTGTTTGAGAAAATGAGCAGAAACAGATACTGAAATATTTCCATTATGAGAATATTCCTTTTCTTTAGTGAATCAATTAAGAAAAATCCAGGAAATACAGTAATTTTCTGGATTTTTTTCTATTTCTATGATACACTTGGTAGGGAAATAGAAAACTTCACGAAGCAGTTATATCTTTAACAGGAAAGTTTTTGGGGGAACAAAATGGAGAAAACATCTACACTGCAGCTTCATGAAAAGAAAAAGAACAGGTTGATAATGGAGGAAACTACATGCTGTTAAGAGAACATTTAAAAGAATATACAAAAAAACAACTATTAGAACAGGCAAGACTCTTTGAGTTGAATAAATATTCTGGACTTCGAAAGGATGCATTAATAGATAGGATTATGGAATGCTTCTGTACAAAGGAAATGCTTAGAAGCAGACTAGCATGTTTGACGAAGGAGCAAATGACTCTCTTTCGTAAAGCATGCGATACTCCACAGGAGATATCTATAAATCAGATAATGGATAGTATGCAATTAAGCAGATATTGGATCGGATTTTTTGAGGAACTTACGGACAGGTTCTGTGTATTTGAAGAGGTTGCCAAGATTTTTAGCAAGATTGATGATGAAGCATTTCGGAAGAAGCAAGAAAAAAAAGGATGGATGATGAAGTGCGTTCAGTTCTTTATAAACTATTATGGAATTGCACCAGTAGAAATTATATATGAGCTGTACAAATTAAGGGTTAAAGATACCATAGATGAAATGATAGATATGTTGTTGGGGATGCCTATTGATATTGTGGAATCTTGCATTCTTCCTATGGAAGCATTGGGATTGCAGGATTGGCCAAAGGATGAGCCGATTTATTCATCCAAAGGATTGTTTATACATATACCAATGTTTGAGGATGGAGAATTGGAGTATTTATTGGATCAGCAAATGGATAAAGAATTCTATATTCCTTCAGTACAGCAGATTGATGAAATTTGCAGTATGGGATATGAAGCGAGTACGTTAGCTTATAAAAAGTTAGAAACATTTTTTAGAAGAAAAATGGATATGCCGTACGAACATGCTGTTTCATGGTGTCTTCAGGTGTGGGCAAACAGTTATGAAGGAGAATCACCTGTGGATGTAATTAACATAATGTCAGGTTTAGGTATAGAATTTAAGAGTGAAAAGCAAATGGATGAATTTGTTGGATTGCTTATGGATGCACATAATAACACACGAATGAAAGAGCATAGAGGCTATAAGCCTATAGAATTGGCGGGAAGAGAATTTGCTGGTGGTTTATCGACAGTTGTGCCAGGAAGTTCTCATGCAGCAATGCTGTTAAGAGATGCAGCACCTCATCTCGATGAGATGGGAATATCGGTTGATTTAGAAGGCAATACAGATACTATTACTACAGAACTGTATCCGAATGGGATAGATGGTAATCCAGTAAGGGTGGAAAAGAAAATTTATCCCAATGATCTGTGCCCTTGTGGTTCAGGAAAAAAATATAAGAAATGTTGTGGAAGAAATTAAACTATAAACTTCTATGCACTATATTCCTTGATAAGAAAGCATTTATTGAAAGGGGCTGTTACACTAACGAATGATATGCCCCTCCTTTTTAATTTAATGTTTCTTTGTAATTCGTTCCCCATTCCTGCATTGCTGTGAGAATAGGTCGCATTGATTCTCCTATATCGCTCAGGGCATATTCTACTCTAGGAGGAACTTCCGCGTATACGGTTCTTGTAATGAGTTTATCTTCCTCCATGGCTCTTAAAGAATCCGTCAAAACTTTTTGGCTAATTCCGTCAAGACTTCTTTTTAGTTCGTTAAATCTCCAAGGTCTTTGGAGAAGATTTCTCAAAATCAATAATTTCCATTTGCTCCCGATTAATTGAACTGTAGTTGCAACGGGGCATTCTGGTAATTCGTCTTTTGTCAACATATGAACATCTCCTTCAAAAGTTTAAAATGTAATGTAAGTATCAATTATAATGTAGCATAGAGGTTAGAAACTGTCTAGGGGTTACAAAAAGGTGACTATGTAATAAAAAGGTGCGTACTTTTATTTGCCTGTGCTAACATTGCCTGTCCTACATGATTCAAAAACATATTCTTAGAAAGCTCTACCGTTTCTTTTGACATATCTGTATCTCTTATTCTTGATTCAGCAGTTGTTGTATTCTCAACTACATTCTGTTCATTCGCAATCATATGTTCCAGACGATTTTGCTGTGCACCAATAGTACTTCGACTTGAAGACACTTTTTCTAATGCGTGCTGTGTGGCAGCAAGGGCGTTATCTGCTCCGCTGGCTGTGGATACATCTATGCTCTCTATTCCAAGAATATGCGTGTTCATACTGTCAAAGCTTAAACATATTCCCTGTCCTTCTTCGCTTCCAGATTGAATCCAAACATTTGTCTTAAGTGTTGAATTATTTATCTCTTTTAATTTTATGTTCTCTACTCGATTTTCATCTATAGTAACATTTGCTGGAGTAAACTTACTATCTCTATATGCTTCAACAGTAACCTCTAATGGAATTTTTTCATTTATTTGTTTTATGGCATCAAATACTTCTGTTTCTGAAACATTTGATCTATCTGCATTACTTACAGAAATATAAATTGGCAAACTACTATCTCCACCATATTTAAATGAGTTCATTAATACGCTACCACTAGTTCTAATTAAATTCATATAATATGCAATAGCTGAAGAAGATGGAGGACCCATCGCAATTGTTTTTCCTCCACATTCTGCAATGCATTGCATATCATTTAAGCTTGTTCCTATAACTTTATATTTCATATGAGCTGATAATTTGTCAGATTCAGATAAACCTAAGTCATCCATAAGTTTCTCGCCAAATGTACAACAGTTTCCACCTAAATCTATTTTCACTTTGCCAACGGTATAATCGTAACCCGCAGACCACAATTTACGTGGTAAATCTTTTACAACATCAAGTGTTCCATTGTTTATAGAATCGATCAAACTATTTAAATCTGAATTAGTATCAGTACACTTGATCTTTAAAGATACACCCGACTGACTATCTTTAAATTCAATAGTTTTTCCTGCAATATTTGAATTATTTATCCCCATCGAACTCCATGAGATTTTATTATAACTATTGACCCACATACCTGTTGCATCTGCATGCAACGAATGCGTATTCGATAATAAAAAATTATCTGAATCAATAGCCTTTTCTAGCTTCAGCGTTGCATTATATGTAACATTATAATTTTTATGTACAATATCGAAAGATGTGTTATTGATTGCTTCTTTTAAATCATGAATTGATGATCCTGCTTGCATATCAAACGAAATAAATAAATCGTTGTTACTTATTGAATATGTCCCTGCCTCTATGTTGTTTACATCAAATGAGTTTCCTGCGGTATTTCTTATATTGTTGTAATTGATTATATTACCATCAATAGCTATTCCGTTATTCGTTGCGGTTATTACATGATTGCCTACTGAACTTATATTACTACCCTTTGCAGTGATATAAAGTGAATGTTGTATTGCTTCTACATGATTTTTGGAGCCTGATATAGCTGTACCATCAAATATCTTCTTTGTATTAAACTCCGTTGATACCCCAATTCTGTCAATCTCTTGAAGAATCTGACTGATTTCCCGTTGAATGGATTTTCTATCTTCATCTGCATTTGTTCCATTTGCTGATTGTACAGACAATTCGGTAATGCGATGGAGCATATCGCTAACTTCAGCCAATGCAGCATCTGCAACTTGACACACAGACATGCCATCTTGTGTATTCTCAATTCCTCGTGAAAGTCCTCTAATCTGTCTACGCATTTTTTCAGAAATAGATAATCTTGCTGCGTCATCAGCAGCTCTATTAATTCGATATCCCGAAGATAATTTTTCTATCGACTTTGCTGTGTTATTATTGGTTATATTAAATTGCCTGTTTGCGTTCATGGCAAGCATATTATGAGCAACAATATTCATATCGTTCACCTCGTAAATTCGAGAATTAAATATAATAAATCTTTTTTATATCGGAAGATTATGCATAATACATTACCTTTTAACTGATTTTAGTTACTTAAAACTACATATAATCAGAATCAAAAAGTTTTAAAATGCTTAAAAATACGCAGTAGTAACCTTTATGTAACTATGGCACAAAAAAGTGCGTACTTTTTTTCGGAATGCTCAATTGGTAATCTAAAAGTGCAACAGGGCAATGCCTAATAAAATTTTAATACAGGAGGTAACCAATATGGCATTATCAAACATTTCCGAATGGAACAAAAAGGACAGCGAGCAGACAAGAGCAGCATGTGGAACAGCGTGTGGAGCGTCTGACAAGCCAGAAGAAAAACCAGTAGCGTGCGGAA
>DBKX01000105.1:6490-15482 GCA_002297865.1 Lachnoclostridium sp. UBA739 | reverse complement strand
AGAACAGGTACTAGAAGGGTTTAGTTATGCAGGGGATGTGGCAGATGATGCTGTCTTGCAGAGCATTGACTCAACAATAAAGCAATATTTAAAAGAGCACTATATAGAGATGGGGCAGTGGAAGCATATAAGGAGAACAATTTTTAATAGTTTACGAAGACTAGATGTTCTACAGGAACTTGTAGAGGATCAGAGTATAACTGAGATTATGGTAAATGGACCAGAATACATATTTATTGAGAGGCAAGGTTGTATTACGAGAGCTCCTGTACAATTCGAATCAAGGGCAAAGTTAGAGGATGTTATACAAAAGATAGTATCTAATACAAACCGAATTGTAAATGAATCTAATCCAATTGTAGATTCAAGGCTAGAGGATGGTTCGAGGGTGAATGTTGTGTTGCAGCCAATAGCTAGAAATGGGCCAGTGTTGACCATAAGAAAGTTTCCAAGCAACCCGATTACCATAGAAAAATTAATTGAAATTGGAAGTTTAAGCGAAGAAGTCTCAGAGTTTTTAAGAAAACTTGTGATTGCAAGATATAATATCTTCATTAGTGGTGGTACCGGGTCAGGGAAAACTACTTTTCTCAATGTACTGTCTAATTTTGTGCCAAGAGATGAACGTATCATTACCATCGAGGATTCTGCAGAACTTCAGATTCGAGAGATTGCTAATCTTGTTAGTATGGAAGCTCGTAATGCAAATGTAGAAGGTGGAAATGCTGTTACGATTCGAGACTTAATTAAGTCGGCCTTGCGAATGCGCCCAGATCGAATCATATTAGGAGAGGTTAGAGATGCTGCGGCAGTTGATTTGCTTAGTGCCATGAATACAGGTCATGATGGTTCACTTTCTACAGGTCATGCAAATAGTGCGAAAGATATGATTTATAGACTTGAAACCTTAGTTTTAATGGGGCTTGATATACCTTTGTCATCGGTAAGAAGACAGATTGTATCAGCATTAGATATTATCATTCACCTAGGGCGTATTCGTGATAAGAGTCGAAAGGTCCTTGAGATATCAGAAGTATTAGACTGTGTGGAGGGAGAGGTTATATTGAATCCACTGTATTCTTTTGTAGAAACAGGGTTATCAAAGGAAGGTAAGGTTGAAGGTCAATTAATGAGGACTGAGAATGCATTTATTTATACAGATAAGTTGCAAAGAGCAGGGGTGAGCATATAAGAGAAGAGTGGACTAATTATTTAAAAGGATTAAAGGACAGTAAATTGCGAGATTGGATTATCTCACTTGCTATATGTTGGGGCATTGGATACCTTTTTTATAAAAGTATAGCAGTAATGATACTTTTTAGCATAGGTGCATTGCTATTAGTACATATACAGATTGGGGCGAGAGAAAAAAGGAAAAAGTGGCAGCTAACATTACAGTTTAAGGATGGAATTATAAGCTTATCGAATGCATTGACAGCAGGGTATTCTATTGAGAATGCATTTGATGAAGCAGTTAAGGATTTGTGTTTTTTATACGAAACTGATGCAGAGATCGTGAAAGAATTTCAACAAATTAGTCTACAAGTTAAGCTAAATCGAAATGTGGAGGAACTGCTCTTAGAGTTCGGAAACAGATCACACATAGAGGATGTGATAAACTTTGCTGAGATTGTTACCACGGCTAAGAGAACCGGAGGTGATTTAATAAAAATTATGAAATCAACTAGTAATAATATAAGCGAAAAGATAGAAGTGCAGCGGGAAATTACTACCTTGGTAGCTGCCAAGAAACTAGAAGGAAACATTATGAGTGTAATTCCATTGGGAATTATTACATATCTGAATCTTAGTATGCCAGGTTTTTTAGAACCTATGTATCAAGGAGTAATTGGCAGAGGAGTAATGAGTATTTCATTATTCTGTTATTTAGCGGCATTATTACTCTTGAATAAGATTGTGACTATAAAGGTGTAAGATTATGTGGGCATATGTTATATTACTTGGAATTCTAGTAGTTCTATATGTGTTGGGAATGAGGTATCAAGATGACTATATAAACAAGTTGGAAGATAAGAAACGTTCATTAACTTTTTTATATCCATCAGTAGGATTTTGGGTACGTAAGTTAGGTCTTTTTCAGAGCGAGTCAACAAAACGAAGAATAGAAGTATACCAATTACTCAATCCAGGAAGAGATGCAAGAAAAGCGTATTGTCTAGAGTTATATCATAAATTTTCTATTCTATATGCAATTCTTTTTATTACATCAGTTCTAGGAATTGTCGTTCAGGCAAGTAATCATTCAACTAATCTAAAAAATCTTCAAATACAAAGACCAGCAACAGGTCTTGGCATAAAAGAGCAAACTATAGATGTCATACTGAAAGAAAATGAGAAGAAGGTAGAGGAGAGTTTTACATATTCGATACGTCCTAGGAAATATACAGATAAAGAAGTAAGGCAGTTTAAAAAGGAGGCTGAGGATTATGTATTGGCAAGAATGAAAGGCGATAATGAGTCGCTAAATCATGTACAGAGTTCGCTGAATCTTTTGGTTAATATTCCTTCTAATCCAGTTAAGGTAAGCTGGAATCTTGGGGGACAGGATCTGATTATGGAGGATGGAACACTTAATAATAAGAATCTGACTGAAAAAACTTTTGTTACAATTCAAGCCAGTTTTTCTTATGAAGAACAGGAAGAATATAAGGAAATCCCAATTGGAATAATGCCATATAGCTGGTCATGGGAGGAACAAGCGAAAGAGGGATTTTTAAAAATGTTGAAGCAGCTGGATGAGAGGAATAAAGAGGAGGAAACTTATACACTTCCCAGTAGGACTGAAGGGTATTCGATTGAGTATAGAATGCCTGAGAAAGAAAATGCGAAAAAATTCTTTTTCTGTGGGGGACTGGGATGCGTTGTTACATGGATATATTGGGATGAGAAGACTAAGAAGAGTAGAAAGAAGCGTGATGAAGAGTGTCAGCTTGCTTATCCTAACATCGTATATAAACTAACCCTTCTTCTTGGAGCGGGAATGACGCTTAGGGGCGCGTGGCAAAGAATTATTCAAGACTATTTGAAAGAAAAGAAAGGATCACCAGAAAAGGTGAAGTATGTTTATGAAGAAATGATTATTACTTGGAATGAGATGGAGAATGGAATACCAGAAATAGAAGCTTTTGCGCAGTTTGGCAAGCGAATGAAGTTACGTCCATATCTGCGTTTTTCATCACTGATTACACAAAACTTAAAGAAAGGAACCAAAGGATTTTTACTGCAGCTTGAGGCGGAAGCTAAGGAAGCACAGGAAGAAAGAAAACAGTTGGCAAGGAGATTAGGAGAAGAGGCAGGAACAAAGTTATTATTTCCTATGTTAATTATGTTAGTGATAGTACTAGTGATAGTAATGTTACCTGCGTTTCTGAGTTTTTCAAAGGGAGGTTTATAAATGAACATTATTAAGGAATTCATAAAAGAAGAAGACGGAATTGGAGTTGTGGAAATTATTCTGATTTTAGTCATATTAATTGCACTTGTTCTACTATTTAAGAATGAAATTACAGCTATTGTAAAGAACGCATTCTCAACTATTAAAACAGATTCCTCTACCATAATAGATGATTAACAATAAGGGTTCTGCATCTGCATTTCTTGTGTTTCTATTTGCAATTCTTTTAGGAGCGATAGGCGTTTTACTAGAGTGTTCTAGATATAAGAGTTTTAAAGTATGTACACAGGATATGCTAGATGCATCAGGTAAAGCCATTATGACAGAGTATTATAGACCATTATATGATGATTATCATCTATTTTTCATGGCATTTTCGGAGGGCGAAGACAAACAGCAATATATAAAGAGCAAGGCACAAGAGTATATGCAATACTCAATGAATCCAGTAAGGGATTTGTCTGAACTCAAGAAGAGAAAATTTAAGAAGGCTTTTCCAATTCCTCAAGAATGTTCTGTAGAGGCATCAGAAATAGTTACAGCATTAGATAATGGAGGAAAAGCGTTTGAAGATGAGGCAGTTGCTTATATAAAGTATAAAAGCGTTGATAAACTTATTGAAAGGGTAAGGGAAACGGTTGACGCAACAAATGAGTTAAGGTCAAGTACCAAGGTAGTAGAGGAAAAAATAAAATGCGAAGAAAAGCTGAGCCAATATTCATATGATGTCTTAAAGCTTATGGAGGTTATTGATGGTGTAACTGTCAATGAAAGAGGGAAGGTACAGATACGGAACAGTTTTGTAAAAAGAGTGCTTTTAGAAAAACCAACTATGAACAGTGTGGGGGTAAATTCTAAGCAATTGTGGACAAAGTTAAAAAATAAGTATGTTGATGTGAATCAGTTACTTACTGAGATAAGAATAGACTCAGTAGATGTGCAATCGTTATTAGAGGAGCAAGTGAATTTAGAACAACAGAGAGAGCTTGCAATAGGAAAGGAAGGAGAAGGTAAAAGAGAAAAAAAGCAGAAGGAACTGGATAAACGAGCAGAAGAAGTAGAAGGACTTATTGAAGAAGATTTAGAGAAAATAAAAAGGAGATGTAAACGGTTCTCAGATTTAATACGAGAAGTTCAAGTGAAGACTGATGAAGCGAAGAATATTGCTGATAAGCTCCAAGTAAAAGAAATAAAGTTAAAGGGCCAGGTGAGTCAGTATAAAGTGAAACTAAATGATGAAAAAGCAAATATGTCTCCTGATTTAAATGTGAGTCTTAATAGTGATGTGCAACGTATAGAATCCATAACAACTACGGGACTAGATGTAAAAGGGTTAAGTAATTTACTTGACCAGAATGGACAAATTTTATCAAGAGTTGATAATTTCCAATCAGTACAGTTATCTGCTTCGCACTCGTCAATGGAGAAGATACAACAGATAGTAACTAATAATTTATCAATATTACAGTGTTATCATATAAATTCTATGGCATTTGAGTATGGAAGTATATCAGATGAAGAGGTGGATAGTCCAATTGCTAAGATGAAAGAAATGCTTGATACAAACATACTAAATCTCGTTTTACCGGATGATGTAAGGGTTTCTCAAAAGAAGTTAGACAAAATTTTATTATCAGAAGTTGCATCTGAAGAAGAAAGTACGCCGGAATTGAGTGAAGTAATGTCACACCTAGATTTAATGGAAGGGATTAGTGGTTTGTTCAATATCTTTGGAGAAAAAGAAAAAATTGAAATAGGAGAAAGCGGTAATCTCGTCAATTCTTTATTAATGTTGTTTTACCAAGAAGAGCATTTCGGAAGTTTTGTAGATTTTGAACAAAGGCAAAAGGAGAAGAGTTTGTTCTATGAGTTGGAGTATATTATAAAAGGAAAAAAAGCAGACAAAGAAAATTTGAGAGGTGTCATTGATGAAATGGTACTGTGGAGAATGGTTACTAATTTTATTAGCATAATGTCTGATTCAGAAAAAAAGGCGTTGGCTAAGGAGACGGCGCTGGCAATTGCCGGAATTACAGGTATCGAACCACTTATACATATTACCGAAACATTGATATTACTTGTATGGTCTTTTGATGAAGCGCTTGTTGATGTAGCAAGTTTGTTGCAGGATAAAGAGATTAAGATTCTTAAGAGAGGGAAGGACTTCTCGGTAAACTATCCAGATTTACTAATAATGAATCATAAATTAATACAAGACAAGGCGTCTTCTGTTAATTATTCGAATAAGGGTGGGCTTTCATATGATTCCTTTTTAGAAATATTAAGTTTGATAAAGTTCAATGAGAAAAGCAGGTATCGGTGTATGGAGTTAATTAATCAGAATGTGGTGCTAAGGCATTGTAAAGGTTTTCATTTTAAAAATTGTATCTATAGTTTTCATTTATCTAGTCATGCAGTTACAGATAACAAATTTTTATTTTTACAATTTGTTAATAAAACAATCAGTGAGAAAGACTGTAACTGGACGTATCAGACAACATTAGAACAGAGCTATTAAAAAATATGGGGTAAACCGGGATGCCCTTTCGTGTAATTTAAATATTATATACTTGTACTCTATTTGAATGCACTATCATCCCCCTCAAACGAGGTGCTAGGTTGCGTCTCCCTAAACATAACGAAAGGGTGTCCTGGTTTACCTCAGTAAGGAGTAATATGAGAAAAGATAAACGAGGTTCGTTTACAGTAGAGGCAGCCCTTGCAGTACCTATATTCGTTTTTGCTGTTACCGCATTTATTCTATTATTTAAAATATTATTACTGGAGATTCAGTTGCAGGATGCTATGACAGAGGCATCCAAAGAATTGTCACAGTTAGCATATATCAATAACTGTAAGGGGCAGGAGAGAACAGATTTATTCGGTACACAGGCAAGCAAGATTGCAAATAATGTTGTAGTTGGACATGAAATTAACAAGTATTTTATGTTCGAGAAAAAATACGATTCAGTTTTAAGTAAAAAGATATCATATAACGCAAGTTCTTATATAAACAATGAGGAGGATATCGACTTAATAGCGGAATATTCAGTTCGCATTCCTTTGCCAATTCTATCGATAAAAGAGTTCTCTATTATACAAAGAGTAAAGACGAGAGCATTTATTGGCTCAAACCAGTTGCTAAGCTTAAATAATGTAGAGACAAGTGAAACAGCAGAAGATAGTAATTATGTATACATAACTGAAACAGGCACGGTGTACCATGTGACATTAGAGTGCAGTTCGCTCAAATTGAAAATATCTCAATGTAACGTTAATGAGGTTGAGTCAAGGAGGAATGCAGCAGGTGGAAAATATAAAAAGTGTGAGAGATGCTGTAAAGGTGTAGGAAGTATAACAGCCGTTTATATTTGCGAAGATGGGGACAGGTATCATTGCAGCTTAGAATGCAGTGGATTAAAGAGAACAATTAAGCGAATTCCATTACATGATGTGGATGAGAAGATGAGGGCGTGTTATCGATGTGGAACAAAAGAATCATAGAGAAGATAAAGGTTAATAACATAGGGAGTTTTACCGTTGAAGCAACATTTATTATGGTAATACTTATTGGAATTATAATGGCCATGCTATATGTAAGTTTATACTGCTTTGATAGAATTAATGTGGGGTGCGAAGCCATAATTAATGTAAAGAGTGGAAGTCCTGAAAAAGATTATACGGGACAGTTGGGGAGAGGAGAACTATCGAAAAAGAAAGAGTTGAATTACTTTTATTCAGAGTATAAGTTAGATTATAACATACCGATTCAATTTTTACTTTCAGAGGATTATGTTAATAACCAGTTTTCTAACTTTCGTGTCTTAATAAGAGTATGTAATAAAAAGGCATCGGACACGATTTGGATGTATGATGCAATAAAAAGCGAGGAGTGATATGTGTGAAACCTGATATAATACGTGATATGAATAAATGTTATTTAGTAGTAAAGAATGAAGAGGGACAAGAATCAGGATTTCAACAGAAGATGGTATTACATAATAAGCTCCCAGGGTTACTTGAAGTTGAACGGCGTCAAATTGATGAGAGTTTTAAGTATTATTATGACGTGACAAATAAGGTATGTCTTCATGAGATATTTTCAAAAAGCGAAATATCAGCTGGGAAGATAGAATTCATTATTTCTAATATAATTAATATAATTCAAGATGCAATGGAGTTTTTATTAGAACAAGATAATTTTATTTTGCTTCCAGACTTTATTTACTTGGATTCCTGTCAGGAATCTGTGTATCTATGTTTTTATGAATTATATTCTGTTAACGTAAGAGAACAGATGGTTAAACTGGCAGAGTATTTTATGGAAGTAATCGATTATAAGAATGAGAAAGCAGTTACTCTGACATATGGTTTATATAAAGTCTTACGAGAGAGTAGCTGTAACTTTGCTACTGTAAAGGAGGTTGTAGAGCGGTGTAGAAATGATGTTGTCATGAAGCAAAACGTAAATGAAGTAATAGAGCAGCAGCCAATAGAGTTAGTTGAGGAAAAAGAAAGAAGCTATTCTTCTATGAAAGCAGTAGTAGCAGTAATAAATATATTGATAGTTATGATATTACTTAAGACACGTTTTGTTTTTTGGGAGTCATCTTGGAACCTTAATATGAGAAACGTAGCATTAAGTTGTTTGTTGCTAGTAATAGTAAATTCTTTTGCCTTTTATACTCAGAAAAGGTTATCACCTTTAAAACAAGAAGAAAATCCATTTCAAGATATAGAGTGTGAAAATACAATTGTTCTGACAAATTATCATCCAATATATGTGTTAAAAGGTGAAATGGGATTTGAAAATATTAGTATTCAATTCCTTCCCTGTATTATTGGCTCGGATAAAAAGCAGGTAAACGAAGTTGTAAGAAGCTCTGCTGTTAGTAAGCGGCATGCTATATTAGAAGAGGTAAATGGAAAAATACATATAAGGGATCTATCTTCAACCAATGGGACATTTGTAAATGGGGAATTAATAACAAACAATTCATCGTATCCGTTATCAGATAAAGATAAGATTACATTAGCAAATATAACATACCAGTTAATAAAAATATCATAAAGATATAATTGCTTTGCTACCAGAAAACAGTTAGAATGATTTTAATATGTTTCGGGTAGGAGGCGAAAGACATGTTTTTAGAGAGAATCAATGAGCAGTTACCGCTTCATGGATTTGAGAGAATGAATTTGACACAACAAGGTATCTTTGGTTTTGTAAAGCAGGAAGAAGAACAGAATTCTTGTGTAATTTTTATTAATTTGCCAGATGAACTTCCGAAAAATGTGTGGAGTATCCGATATTCAGAACAGCAAGTTAAAGCAGAGATTTATTTTGAAGGAGTTGCAAAGTTTCTTTTTGTATATATAACAGATGAACCAGATAAGATAAGGTGTCTATGTGAAGATAATTTTGATGCACATTGGATTATTGCTCGTAATGAGCGTAAACTGCTTATCTATGAAAATCAATTGGATAACTATTGTAATATGAAAGACATTATCGAGGGAGTTCTGGTGGAGAATAAACCTCAGAAAAAGATTACTGCCTTTGGAACTATAGGTATT
>DBKX01000105.1:0-6463 GCA_002297865.1 Lachnoclostridium sp. UBA739 | reverse complement strand
ATTGATTTATGTTATTATGTATTGGTTATGCACAGCGGAACAAAGGAACGAGCTAATAGATAATACAGGACTGTTTTGGCCTGCAGTCACTTACAACCACGAATATTTTCGCATTGTTACATCTATGTTTATCCATTCAGGTATTAATCATCTAATTAATAATATGGTTTTATTATATTGCATTGGTTCCTATGTTGAAGATTCTGTGGGACATGTAAAATTTATGCTCCTTTATTTTGTATCTGGAATTCTTGCGGGAGTAGTTTCAATGAGTTATAATATTATTAATAACCAATTAATACTAAGTATTGGTGCATCAGGTGCAATTTTTGGCATCGTGGGTGCGTTAGCATGTTTTATCTTTTTATCGAAGGGAATGATAAAAGATATAACTGCTCCTAGGTTAATATTCTTTATTTTCTTGAGCATTTCCAGTGGATTATATGAACAAGAAGTAGATAACATGGCACATTTTGGAGGATTGTTATCTGGTTTCTTGTTAGCATTAATTCTAATGCTATTACAAAAAAGAAGATTAAAAAAGCCTAAGACGAGATAAATTAGAAAGGTGGATTGCTAATATGATGAAGGTTAATATCTATTATGGAGGAAGGGGCTTAATTGAGGATACGACCATTTATGTTATGAATAAACTAACGGAAGTATTGGAAGAGCTTCGTGTCGAAGTAAACAGATATAATTTATATGAAGGTAAGACAAATATTAGTGTTCTACCTAACACGTTGAAAGATGTAGATGGTATTATTTTAGCAACACCAGTTGAATGGTTTGGTATTGGGGGCTATATGCAGCAGTTTTTAGATGCATGCTGGCTTTATGGAGATAAAGAGAAGATAAAAAAGATATACATGCTTCCAGTTGTTATGGCAAGTACTTATGGAGAAAGAGATGCACAATATACCTTAATAAAGGCTTGGGAGATGCTTGGTGGTATACCAACTGAAGGATTGTGTGCTTATGTGGATGATAATGTAGAGTTTGAGACTAACCCAGATTATGCATCAGCTATTGAAAATAAAGCAGAGGATTTCTATCGAATCATCAATCAGAGGAAAAAAATGTTCCCAAGCAGTATGCTTGAATTAAAGCAAAATGTATTACAGAATACCAATATTGACTTGACCCCTCAGGAGACAGAACAGCTTTCTAAATATGTCTCAGATGACACGTATGTAAGACAGCAAAAAGAAGATATTGAGGAACTTACTCAGATGTTTAAGCAGATGATGGGGGATACTAGCCAAAGTGAAACGAATGATGAATTTATTGGTAAATTAAAAGCATGTTTTTGTCCAATAAAGGATTTTGATGCAAGTTACGCAATACATCTTACGGATAAAGATAAAACACTTGTAGCTGAAATTGCAGACGAGCAATTAAATTGTTACTATGGCACAAAGGAAGATGTAGAAGTTTTTGCAAAATCATCTAGTGAGGTATTTCATAAAATTGTAGATGGTAAAGTAACATTCCAGAAGGCATTTATGGCTGGAGAAATAACGGCAAAAGGAAACTTTAAGACCTTAAGAATGTTCGATACTGTTTTTCAATTTGGAGATAAATAAAGGAGGATTCTTATAATGAGTGAAACAAATTGTATTTTCTGCAAGATTATAGAAGGAGAAATTCCATCAAAAACATTATTTGAGAATGATGAATTTAAAGTTATATTTGATATCTCTCCAGCATCAAAAGGACATGTAATTATTCTTCCAAAATATCACGCTGCAAATATTTTTGAGTTACCAGAAGAGGTTACCTCAAAAGCATTTATACTTGCAAAAAAGGTTGCAACAGTTTTAAAAGAGGTATTAGATTGTGATGGAGTAAATATTCTTCAGAATAATGGTGAAGCTGCTGGACAAACAGTCTTCCACCTTCACATTCATGTAATTCCAAGATATAAAGATGATAATATGGGATTAACTTGGAAACAAGGTGAAGCAGATCCAGAAGTGTTAGATGAAATCATTATAAAAGCAAAACAATATTTCTAAAAAAAGAGCTTTTGCGATTTAATCGCAAAAGCTTTAAAAGTCTATTTTGATATAGATTCAATTAAGTTAACAATCGTTTCGATTGAGTTATTTAACTTGCTCTTGGTCATAGCATTAATATACTCATCTCGTCTTTGATATACGTCTTCAACTGCATTTTCTAATACAGTTCCTGTTAGATCTTCTTCTTTAATTACATAACTAAAGCCTTGTTTTTCAAAGGAACCAGCGTTTAGGATTTGATCACCACGACTTGCAGCAGCAGAAAGCGGAATGAGAATATTAGGCTTTCTTAATGCTAATATTTCGCAGATGGCATTAGCCCCAGCTCTTGAGATAACAATATCTGCGGCATCCATTAAATCGCTTAATTCTTTTTTAATGTATTCGAATTGTACATAGCCTGGAGTACCCTTTAAGGATTCATCAACTTTATCTTTTCCACATAAGTGAATTACTTGGTATTTCTTTAGTAGTGTTGGTAAAATACTACGGACTGCATCGTTTACCACTACGGAACCAAGGCTTCCGCCGATAACAAGAATAACAGGTTTATTAATACTAAAACCACAAAATTCTAATCCAAGCATTTTGTTACCTGAAAACAGTTCCTTTCTTATAGGAGTTCCTGTAAGAACAGTTTTATCGGCAGGAAGTGCTTTTACCGTTTCAGGAAAGTTAGCGCAGATTTTTGTAGCGCAAGGAATACAAATACGATTTGCTAATCCAGGAGTCATATCTGATTCGTGAATAATAGTCGGAACCTTACAACGTTTAGCGGCCAGAACAACTGGAACAGTAACAAAACCACCCTTTGAGAAGACAACGTCTGGTTTCAGTTGTTTCATCAGCTTAACTGCTTGGCGATATCCTTTTATTACTTTGAAAGGATCGCTAAAGTTTTTGGGATCGAAATATCTACGTAATTTACCAGAAGAAATTGCATGATATGGGACATTAAATTCTTCGATTAATTTTTTTTCAATTCCTTCATAAGATCCGATGTAATGTATTTCATAATTATGTTTTTTCAACTCTGGTAAGAGAGCAATGTTTGGTGTTACATGGCCAGCAGTTCCGCCGCCTGTCAAAATAATGCGTTTCATAACTTGCATTCCCTTCTACTTTATTGTTGAGATTTGTAAGATTTAAGTGCTTCCGCTAATTGTGCCGGACAAGATGAGTTTTTAAACCCACACTTAATAGAATCGAGTCTTGTGATTACGTCATCAACTTTCATACCTACAACTAACTGACTTATGCCTTGAGTATTGCCTGAGCAGCCACCGTTAAAATTTACGTATTTTATTGTATTATCATCATTAATTTCAAACTCAATAGAGTTAGAACATACACCGTGTGTTTTGTAAATCATTTCTACAAAAACCTCTTTTCTTTCTATTCATATTATTATGTTTTCGAGCAATTTAATACATGACAACATGTACTTTTGTCATAAATATTCTATACTAGGCTATTAATTTTTGCAAATTTATTTTATACTTAAGAAAATGATGTAGAAGGAGGAAATTATGAAGAAATTAGGAATTATTGGTGCTATGGATGAAGAAGTAAGCATCTTAAAGGAAAAGTTAGAGGCAGAACAGGTAAAAACAATAGCAAGTATGGATTTCCATGAAGGAAAATTAGAAGGCAAAGATGTTGTAATCGTGCGAAGTGGAATTGGAAAAGTGAATGCTGCTGTATGTACACAGATTTTAATAAGTGTTTTTGAAGTGGATTGTGTAATTAATACAGGTGTTGCAGGTTCTCTAAGAAATGAAATAAACATAGGCGATATTGTTCTTTCAAAGGATGCATTAAATCATGATATGGATGCTACTGGATTTGGATATGAGCCAGGTATCATTCCAAGAATGGAGGAGTCTACTTTCCAAGCAGATGAACATCTTATGAATCTTGCAAAACAAGTGAATGAAGAAGTGAATACAGACATTAGCACTTTTATCGGACGAGTTGTTAGTGGAGATCAGTTTATTTCAGATGCAGAGAAAAAGAAATATCTTGTTGAAAAGTTCCAAGGATATTGTACAGAGATGGAAGGTGCTGCAATTGCACAGACAGCATATCTTAATAAGATTCCGTACCTTGTAATTAGGGCTATTTCAGATAAGGCCGATAATAGTGCAGAAGTGGATTACAGTGAGTTTGAACGTAAGGCAATTGAACATACTGTGAAGCTTGTTACTGGAATGACTGCAAGAATGTAAGATTTTGACTCTTTATAGTAGAAAACATCTTATAATAAACGAAAAAACGAGATTTTGTATCACGATTTAGAGAAAACTCTCTTTTCAAGTATGTTTATTTATGTTATAGTATATGTAAAATATTGGAAAGAGAGGGGTTTCTCGTGGTCGAAGAAATTTTTGATAGTAACTTACTGATTTACATTTTATTAGGGTTGGGTGGTTTAGGAATCCTTTTAAAATTTGTTATCTCATGTATATATAGAAGACTTGTTAAAGCAACGTTACATATGGGGACAACCAATCATAAAATGGTAAAATCCTTAAGAACCAAGTTTGAAACAAACTATTCTATGAACTTGGGTGTTAATAATGTGGATATCTTTGTGGATAAGTATGTTTATACACAAAAATTCTGTGGAATTTACTTATACACATGGGAAAATTTAAGTGGACAATCTTTATTATTATCAATGCTTTTAGGCGCAATTGCTGCAATTACTGGACTTTTATTTGAATGTGGAAAAAGTACAATTTTATTAACACTGCTTACAGGTGTTGCAGTCAGTGCAGTGTTGATATCATATGAACATTTCATAAACATTCCAGTTAAAAAACAAGTTATTCGAACAAATATAAAGGACTATCTAGAAAATTTTTTACTTAGTAAGCTGGAATACAATCGATCTCGTGTAGTTGAACAACAAGGTGAAAATTTAGTAAATTTGGTCAATGCAAAAAAATCGCAGAAAGAGCCGGCAAATATAATGTCACAAAAAGAAAAGGCAAAACTGTGCGAAATAAACAACAACGAAGATAAAATTATCAAAGATATTCTAGATGAGTACATAATTTGATTAATTATACTGTTAAATACCTACATAAATGTAGGTAAATTTATATTGTCAATCGAAAATCCTTTTGATACAATAAGGTAGATAACGAACCATATTAAAAAGGAGTGCAAAAGAAAATGGCAAAACAGGTTTCATTAGATTATTCATTAGCAAAACAATTTGTTTCAGATGAAGAAATAAAGATGATGGAAAGCATTGCTAACAATGCAAAAGAAACTTTATTAAATAAGACAGGTGCAGGAAATGACTTTCTTGGATGGATTGACCTACCTGTAAACTATGACAAAGAAGAGTTTGCAAGAATACAGGCAGCAGCAGAAAAGATTAAAAGCGATTCAGAAGTATTAGTTGTAATTGGTATTGGAGGTTCCTATTTAGGTGCTCGTGCTGCAATTGAATTTTTAAGACATGGTTTTTACAACTCAGTTGACAAAAGTATTCGTAAGACACCAGAAATTTACTACGCAGGTAACAGCATCAGTAGTACTTACCTAGCTCAGTTAATAGAAACAATTGGTGACCGTGACTTCTCTGTTAATGTAATTAGTAAATCGGGAACAACAACAGAGCCAGCTATTGCATTTCGAGTATTCAAGAAATTATTAGTTGAAAAATATGGAAAAGAAGAAGCTGCTAAGAGAATTTACGCTACAACAGACAAAGCAAAGGGTGCTTTGAAGAACCTTGCAACAGAAGAAGGATATGAAACTTTCGTAGTACCTGATGATGTTGGTGGACGTTTCTCAGTGCTAACAGCTGTTGGTTTACTTCCAATCGCAGTTAGTGGTGCTGACATTGCACAGTTAATGGAAGGTGCTGCAAGCATGAGAGAATATTGCTTAAATACTCCATTTGCTGAAAATGATGCAATGATTTATGCAGCTATTCGTAACTGTTTATTAGCAAAAGGAAAAGAAATTGAGATTCTTGCTAACTATGAGCCAGCTCTACACTATGTAGCTGAGTGGTGGAAACAGCTTTACGGAGAAAGTGAAGGAAAAGACAATAAAGGTCTATTCCCAGCTGCATGTGATTTCACAACAGATCTTCACTCAATGGGTCAGTATATCCAAGAGGGTAGAAGAATTATGTTTGAAACAGTGATCGAACTTGAAAAATCAACATGTGAAGTAATGATTGAAGAGGAAGATGTAGATTTAGATGGACTTAACTATCTAGCAGGAAAATCTGTAGACTTTGTTAATAAGAGTGCAATGAAAGGAGTTCTTCTTGCTCATACAGATGGTAATGTTCCAAACTTAGTAATTAAATTACCAGAACAAACTGAATTCTATCTTGGACAATTATTCTACTTCTTTGAATTCTCTTGTGGAGTTGATGGATATATGTTAGGAATTAATCCATTTAATCAGCCAGG
>DBKX01000347.1 GCA_002297865.1 Lachnoclostridium sp. UBA739 | reverse complement strand
TAATAATTAATTATTATAATAAGAAATTTATAAAAAATCAACCTTTAGCATTTGGTGCAGGTTGGAATAGAGCAGTTTTTTATAGTATTGCCATAAATTTTTAACAATGCTTTCTTCTGGTGTTTGTTCTTTATTATAAGTGAAGAAATCGCAATAAACCGATTTGTTCTATGTTAAACCGCGGCTGCATATTGACATTTCTCATCCTCATGATATAATAACCAAGTCGGACGGCATACAGGGTATGCCTTGCAAGGTGTTTTGATAACCATATCAATGATTATTAAAATTCCCGGATGGACGTGAGTATTCATGAGCCAGATAAGATTCTTCTTATCTGGCCTATTTTTTTGGGAGGAATGTATGAATTTTTTACAAGACAACATCAAGAAATTATATTTTAAGTTTCTGATACCTTCTTTAGGGAGTGCAATGGTAATGTCTATTTACACCTTAACGGATGCCATTGTAATTGGAAAAGGAATTGGAGCAGATGCGCTTGCTGCCTTAAGCATTACTACACCACTATTATGCATTTTAGTATCTACAGGAATCTTATTTGGCATGGGTGGTTCTGTACAGATGAGTGTACAGCGTGGAATTGGAGATAATGAAAAAGCAAATCAGTTTTTCACCTTATCTTTCATACTTATAAGCATTATGTGTGCTTTATTATGGGCATTATATGGTGTTCGTATGCCTTCACTTCTGAAGTTGATGGGTGCAAATGAAACCTTATTTCCATATGCCTTATCGTATATGAAGTATATAAACCTTTTTCTTCCTTTTGTTGTATTTTCCAACTACGTTGCAATCTTTGTTCGTGCAGACAGTGATCCAAATCGTGCAATGGCGGGCGTATTGCTTGGCGGTGCACTCAATATTGCATTAGATATTGTTTTTGTTTTTCCACTGCAATTAGGAATGGCAGGTGCCGCTTTAGCATCAGCCCTAGGAATGATGTTACAGGTTATCATTGCAGGAAGTCACTTTGTCTCTAAAAATAGCAACCTTCGTTTTATTGCTGTACATGATATTTCCCATAACACGTGTACCATTATTGGAAGTGGCATACCGAGCTTTTTCAACGAGTTTGCCAATGGATTTATTGTCCTATTATTCAATGTACAAATATTGAAATACTGTGGAGCTGCTTCTTTATCTGTATACAGTGTGATTGCTAATTGTGTGATTTTATTTAATTCTTTGTTTACCGGAGTTGGACAAGCCGTTCAGCCTATTATTTCTACCAATTATGGTGCTGGGAAAATTACTCGTATTAATTCAGTCAAAAGGATGGCGTATGTTACCATATTAATTTTAGGAACTATATTTTCTTTCAGTGGAATTCTGTTTCCCACAGTTGTTTGTGGAACATTTTTAGATATGAATGTAGAACTGGCACAGATTGCAAAGCGCGGAGTAAGATTATATTTTATTGCTTTCTTGCCTATGGGAATTAACTTATTAACTTCATACTATCTGCAAGCAGTACTTCGTACAAAGCAATCCTTGTGTATTTCTGTTTTAAGAAATATTGTTTTGAGCAGTATCGCAATTCTTCTTTTTCCTGTTTTTTTTGGCTCGGAAAGCCTTTGGATTGTTATGCCAGTTGTGGAAAGTTTTGTTCTGGCAATTAGTATTGTATTTGTTAAGACAGCAGAATAACTCTTTTAGAAATAGAAGTAAGGGGGAAGTGTATCTTAATTCTCCCCTTCTCCCTTACTAAGTCATCCATTGCAAGAAATATTCTGTTTTCATTTTAATTCTGACTGGCAACAGTTCTACATACAGACTGTCCCGCTTGAATTTCAACACTATGATAAGTAAATGCATTCACAAACCAAGGTTCAAATTTTCCATGTATTAATAATACAATTTCACGGCTTTTTCAATTTTTTTAACGAATGTATAATACTAATAATTCAATAAAACTAAGGAGGGTTAACAAATGAAAATCGTTTCCATTTTAGGGGACTCTTATTCCACTTATTCTGGATGGATACCTGAAGATTATCATTTCTGGTATGCTGATGAAAGAAATGAATGCGAAAATAATATGACAAGTGTGGAACAGACCTGGTGGCGACTGCTATGCAAAGAACTACAGTTAGAACTAATATCCAATTTCAGTTTCAGCGGCAGTACTGTGTGCAATACAGGCTATGACCAGACCGATGCCTCCACTACTTCTTTTATACATAGAATGAAACGAGAACTTGGCGAGGTCCGTGGCTTAGAAAACCAGCCGGATGTACTTCTGGTTTTTGGCGGTACCAATGACTTCTGGGCCGGCGTTCCTGTTGGTACGGAACAATACGGCAACTGGGACGAAGCCTCTCTAAAAACATTTGCCCCTGCTCTTGCTTACTGCTTTGACTACCTTCGTAAGTGGAATCCTAATTCTCAGATCTTTAGCATTGTAAATGATGAAATTACTGGGCCTTGCCGTGAAATGCTTAATAAAGTAGCAGACCATTATGGGATTGAGCAGATTCTGCTTCACGATATTGAAAAAGAGAATGGCCACCCCAATGCTGGTGGCATGCTGGAAATAAAAAATCAGATAAAAGAACATTTGTAACACCATAAGAAAAGCGATGGCTCTTCTCTCTTCCATCGCTTTTCTACGTTTCGTAGAAACTTATATTCTTCGGAGTGTTCATCCCCTGATATATTTCAAAATACCTGCCTCTACTGCATTTCAACTCATCAATCCTAAATCTCGTGAATAAATATTCCACTTCTAAGTTTAGGCTCAAACCAAGTCGACTTCGGTGGCATTAACTTTTTCGCATCTGCCACATCAAACAACTCCGTAATAGAAGTTGGATACATAGCAAAGGAAACCTTCATATCTTCATCCGCACGACGCTCCAATTCTTCCAACCCACGAATACCACCAATAAAATCAATCCTCTTATCTGTACGAGGGTCTTGAATGCCAAGTACAGGTCCTAACAGATAATCCTGTAACAAGGATACGTCCAACCTTGCCACAGCATCTGTAATGTCCTGTAACTCCTTCTTAGCAGTTAGGCGATACCATTTCTTATCTAAGTACATGGTAAATTCTGCTTTCTTAGTTGGAGAAGCTTTTCCACTCATTTCTTCTAAGTCAAAATGTTCTCTAATCTTCTCAAAGAACTCTTCCTTAGAATAACCATTCAAATCCTTCACCGTACGGTTGTAATCCATAATCATCAACTGATCGTGTGGAAATAATACAGACAAGAAATAGTTAAATTCCTCATCCCCTGTATACCCTGGATTTTCTTCCCTACGTTTCAAACCAACTTTTACAGCAGAGGCGGCTCTATGATGACCGTCTGCAATATAGATTTCCTGAATCTTTGCAAATGCATCTTGAATCTTCCCTACATCACTTGCATCCGCAATCTTCCATACATTATGTGTGACTCCATCGTCTGAGGTAAACGCATATAATGGTTCTGTTTTCATAACCGCATCTACGATAATATTGATTTCTTTCTTGGATCGATATGCAAGAAAGATAGGTCCTGTCTGGGCACTGCAGGTATCCACATGTTTGATACGGTCTAGTTCTTTATCGGCACGAGTATTTTCATGCTTCTTAATGATATTATTCTGATAATCATCAATGGAAGAACAGGCTACAATTCCGGTCTGAGAACGACCATTCATAATCAGTTCATATACATAATAACAGTTTGTTTCGTCTTTGATAAAGGTTCCATTATCTATCCATGCATGGAGCATCTCGCTGGCCTTCTCATAAACACATGGAGCATAGGTGTCAACACTGTCGTCAAACTGTGTTTCTGCTCGGTCAATATTTAAAAAAGAAAGTGGTTCTTTTTTTACAACTTCCTTTGCTTCTTCCCTGTTATACACATCATAAGGCAAAGCTGCAACACGCGAAACAACTTCCTTATTTGGTCTTACACACTGAAAGGGTCTTACTGTAGCCATAATTTATTCATCCTCCTGATTTTTCATTATATCCTATAACATCGCTTCGTTATCTTTTTACATTTAGAGCACTGGATGTTACTGATAATACTTCTCTAATGCCTCATATACTTCTTTACTGATTTCTACTAGTGGTTCTCCGTCGTAACAAGCATAATAATTTGTAACATCATCTGTGATAATGTCCCTATCGACATCAACACCATTATAATTTTCTGCTCTATAACGTTTTCCTTTTAGAGCTGTAAATGTTTTCCCCCATAATATACTCCTTTCTGATTTATGCTTTTAAATATATTTTGTTCTCACAATGTACTCTCTTATCGTCACGAAGTACAGATGGCTTCAAACTGTACTTAATATTACTTTGTCCCCTGTAAAAAACATATTCCTTACTTTCATATGTTTTACTAAGCCATTCTGTATATTGCGATACGCTAGTGCATTCACTTCTTTTTACATCTGTCATAAGCGCCCCCAAATACTCATGAAACGCACACTATCTCTCTAAAAATCATTTAAAGTATAGCACTTCTTTTCAACTTCCTGCAACCCGTTTTTCATCTCATAACCACTCCACATCTCATACACCGCATCTTCCGCATGAAACCCGATTACGCTAAACTCTTCTTCTCTAAGTTCCGTTGTACGATTCGCTTTATTACCAAGCACAAGCATGTGTTTAGGTCTAATAAAGAAGATACACTCGTCTAATTCTACTTCGATATAATGATGTCCTTTTCCATATACCTTCTGTTCCATATCATCTAAACCTCTATATTTCACACAAAGCATCTCTTCTGGAAGGTATACATAACGCCCTCTTGCATTTTGCTCATAAACAGGAGCAAGAAGTAAGCTTTCCCCTAATAATAACTCATCCTCAACCTGTTCACACTGTCTATCATCTGGATATTCAAAGGTAAGCGGGCGGAATAACATTTTGTTCTCAAACACCGCCTTTAAGAATTCACTATAAATGTAAGGTATCAGGCTGTAACGCAAATGCAGAATGTTACGAATCGCATCTCTATTTTTAAAGCGGTATAACTCCTGATCTCTTGTCCCAATGGCACTGTGATTACGAAACAGTGGAGTGAAAGTACTAAACTGAATCCAGCGAAGCATTAATTCTTCCGTTACGTTGCTGCCAAATCCACCTGTGTCAGCACCTGTATATAAATATCCACACATGTTAAGTGATGGCATCATTTTGATATTCAATCGTAAATGTGACCACCAGGAACTGTTATCTCCTGTCCAAATTCCACCATATCTATGAGAACCGATACAAGACGCACGAGAGAATAGCAGAATCTCTTTGCCTGGATATAACGCATCAAATGCTTCTCTTGCGGCTCTTGTCATGTTATAACCATATAAATTATGAACTTTATCATGACTTACCAGTTCGCCATTTACCTTATGATAAAAACTCCTGTAATCGTTTTCATTATTAGCAAGACCATTTACCTTATCGCGAAGAGCAAAAAACGAATCAATATCCAAGTTTTTATCTTTCAGTTCATCTGCAAAATCAAAAAACTCTTTTACACCTTCTTCGGTATAAAACAATGCCGGCTCGTTCATGTCATTCCAGAAACCATCAATTCCTTTGTCTACAAGGGTTCTGTACTGACGACCAAACCACATTCTCGCATCTTTATCTAAAAAATCTGGGAAGTGACATTTTCCAGGCCATACTCCTGCGGTAAAATACTCTCCCTTTTCATTCTTGCAAAAATATCCTTTCTCAACACCTTCTTCGTAGACTGAATATCCTTCTTCAATTTTTACTCCGGCATCAATAATCGGTACAAGATGTATATCCTTTGCCTTCATCTCATTCACAAACCGCTCGAAATCAGGAAATGTCTCTTCATTTACAGTAAAGTCTTTATAACGTTCCATATAATCTATATCTAAATAAATCGCCTCTAATGGCAAATCTGCCTCTTCGTATCTTGCTGCAACTTCACGAATATCATCTGCTGATTTGTAGCCCCATCGACTCTGTTGATAGCCAAATGCCCACTTTGGTGCAATATAACTTCTTCCTATTAGGGTACGGAATTCCTTCACGATTTCATCTAAACTATCTGCTTCTATTATATAAAGATCGTATCCACCATCCTTTACTGTAATCACAAGCTCATCCATATCCGTATAACCTACGTCAAAAGTCACAGAAAAAGGAGTATCAATAAATACCGCAAAATTCTTCTCTCCTTTTATCATAAGGAAATTATGCGCTCCATATAAAGAAACCTTTTCTTCTGTATGGGAACAGTCATCACTACAACATGATGTATATATGTAACCACGTTTATTAAGTCCACGTATATTTTCTCCTAATCCATATGCAATATCATGCTTCCCCATTTGATATGTAATAATTTCATTGCTATTTTCTGATACTGATATATAGTCTGGCAACTGAGTGCTTACTGGAATTTCCAAAACAACAGAATCCGTTGGAATCTTTGGATTAAATGCAAATTTATGAATCATTTTTTCACCTTCTAAGTTCAACATATTCATTATCTTTTTTAACATGATACACTGGGTGTGTCAAGCAATTTCCAGCTCAATAAAGCATCATAAATAAAATTATATAAAGAAAGTATTGACAAATGGAAGAACTAGGATTAATATAAACGTATGAACAATCATTCATATGAAGGAGTGTTAGTATGAAAAACAGCACAAATGATACTATAGAAACCTGTGATTCTCACTGCATTCACCCTGACGTAGTGAAACAGGCATACGATGAAATGCCTGCTGAAGAACATCTCTATGATTTAGCGGAACTTTTTAAAGTTTTCGGAGATATTACTAGAATCAAGATTCTCTATGTATTATTTGAAAGTGAAATGTGCGTATGCGATATTGCTGAAATTTTAAATATGACGCAAAGTGCTATCTCGCATCAGCTTCGTGTTTTGAAGCAAAACAGACTAGTAAGATTCCGTAGGGAAGGTAAAAACATTATTTATTCACTAGCGGATGAGCATGTACGTTCCATTATCAATCAAGGTATGGAACATATAAACGAATAAGAAAGGTGGAAATTATTATGAAAAAAGTATTTAAATTAGAAGATTTGGATTGCGCAAACTGTGCAGCAAAAATGGAAGATGCAATTAACAAAATGGAGGATGTTAATTCTGCCCGTGTCAACTTTATGACTCAGAAACTAACAATTGATATTGATGATGACAAATTTGAAGCTACTATGGATGCAGTGCAAAAAGCTATGGCTAAGGTTGAACCTGATTGTCGTATCTTAAGATAAGCAATACGAACAGTTTAACGAAAACCGAACGGAGGGCAAGTCATGACTAAGAAACAGAAAAAGACTTTGTACAAAATCATTATCAGTTTTGTGCTTTTCTTAACAGGATATTTGATACAAGAGCTGCTCGCAGTTCCTAAGATTGTTACTTTTCTTGTTTTCCTTGTATCCTACCTGTTAGTTGGTGCACCAGTTCTTATGAAGGCTGGAAGAAACATATTAAAAGGTCAGGTATTTGATGAGAACTTTCTGATGACTCTTGCTACAATTGGTGCATTTATTATCGGTGAATATCCAGAAGGTGTTGCCGTAATGATTTTCTACCAGATTGGTGAACTTTTTGAAAAAGTTGCAGTTGGAAAATCAAGACAGTCTATCTCTGATTTAATGGATATCTGTCCTGATATCGCACATGTAGAGAGAAATGGCGAACTAGAAGATGTTGATCCAGAGGAAATAAGCATTGATGACATCATTGTAATCAAACCAGGTGAAAAAGTTCCTTTAGACGGCGTTATTTTAGAAGGAAGCTCCTCTCTTGATACTTCTGCTCTAACTGGTGAATCTGTTCCAAGAGTTGTCAACGAAGGGGATTCCATATTAAGCGGCACAATTAACTTGACTGGTATGGTGAAAGTAAAAGTTACCAAGGAATTTGGGGAATCCACAGTTTCTAAGATCTTAGACTTGGTTGAAAATGCAAGTAATAAAAAAGCACAATCTGAACAGTTTATTACTAAGTTTTCAAAATACTATACTCCTGTAGTCGTAATTGTTGCAGTAATTCTAGCATTTATCCCTCCGCTGATTCTTTCTGAGAACTTTGCTGGATGGGTTCATAGAGGTCTTATTTTCCTTGTTATTTCCTGCCCTTGTGCTTTGGTTATCTCTGTTCCCCTTAGTTTCTTTGGTGGAATCGGTGGTGCTTCAAAAGCTGGAATTCTAGTAAAAGGAAGTAACTATTTAGAAATGCTTGCAAAAGCTGACACCATTTTAATGGATAAGACTGGTACTTTAACAAAAGGTACTTTTAACGTAACTGAGATACAAAGTGAGGGTATGGATAAATCTGAGCTTTTAGAATACTGTGCCTATGCAGAATTCTATAGCACTCACCCTATTTCCTTATCAATTGCAAAGGCATACGGAAAAGAAATAGATAAATCACGCCTCACAGATGTAGAAGAAATTGCTGGTCACGGAGTAAAAGCTTGTGTAGATGGCAAAATTGTTTACGCAGGTAACGAAAAACTTATGAAACAGCAGAATATATCCATTCCAGATGTAAACTTTATTGGAACCATTATGTATGTTGCAGTAGAGAATGAGTACGCAGGTTACATTATCATTTCGGATGAGATTAAGCCAGATGCTAAACGTGCCATTCAGGAAATGAAAGCGGCTGGTATCCGTAAAACAGTTATGCTTACTGGAGATCACAAGTCAACAGGAGAAGCCGTAGCAAACGAACTAGGAATTCAGGAAGTTCACACAGAACTGCTTCCTGGTGATAAGGTAGATCGTGTAGAGCATTATCTAGATCCTGCCACTAAAAATGGAAATGTTGTATTTGTTGGCGATGGAATAAACGATGCACCTGTACTAACACGAGCTGATATCGGAATTGCAATGGGCGGTTTAGGTTCCGATGCCGCAATTGAAGCTGCTGATATCGTTATTATGAATGATGAGCCAAGCAAAATCGCTACTGCAATTGGCATTAGCCGTAAAACACTTCGCATTGTTTACGAAAACATTACATTTGCTTTGGCTGTAAAATTTATTATTCTAGCCCTTGGAGCATTAGGTAAAGCAAATATGTGGATGGCTGTATTTGCAGATGTAGGAGTCTCTGTAATCGCTATTTTAAATGCTACTAGAGCACTTAGGTACAAAGAAAAAAGCAAATAGCAACTAATAATCCCCCCCTATTACTTTGAAACACAAAATAATAGGGGGGACTCTTTTTACATCTTAAATAATATCCTCATATCCTTTAAGGTCTCTAAATGCATTACACATTTTCTTATATGGATTATTTAAAACTCTACACCTTGTATCAATCTGATATACCTTTCTCTTATTCATGCGATATTTCGGCCAAGGTCCTTTTCCTTTTCCATTTGGATTCCCAAATTTAATAAAATTGACCCATGCTCGATAGCAAGTTCTTGAAACTTTTCCAAAAGATTTCTCATCCGAAGCTTCATACAAATTCCTCATTTCTGATATTTTTGCTGTTCCTAATGCAAGTGGGATTTCTAATCCATGAAAACAGCCTAATCCCATTTGCGTACTTGGCTCTGCCTGATAGGAAAAATAATACATATATGTATCACCGTACTGGCTTTGCAGATCTGCTACGATTGCACTATCATTTACAAATGTAAAATCTCTGCAAAAATCTTGTATAGACTGAGGTGTTTCAAAACAATCATAATGCTTTCTCAATTTGTTTCGAACTTCTTCTGAGGTATTACAATTTTCGAAAAATTGCTCTATTTCATCTTTGGTGTACATCATATTGCTTGTATCCCCATGAATAAACAAAGATGCTTCGTTCATATTGGTTCCAATCATCAATTTAATGCCCTTTCCACTTCCTTTTCCTATTTTCTCTATAGGTGGCTCAGGCAACAATTCTCCACCGATCATATTTCCTGGCAGAAAGATACCTGGATTTTCTCTTGTATAATTATTCATTAGCCAAAGAGAAGCATCCTGGAGTTCATCTGTATTTACATCTTTTAATTTGCTCGCCTCTTCTATGGATAAATTTAAATGTTTCAAAAGAAGAGACATATTACGCTCTCCTACCTTAGGAACCATTGTACTTCTTATCACTGCACTTTGACTAATTACCTGGTGGAATAGACCTTTCGCCGCTGGTGTAGCCATCAGATTAATTACAGAACCAGCACCGGCTGATTCTCCCATTATGGTAACCTTATCAGGATCTCCTCCAAAGTTCTCAATGTTCTCCTTTACCCAGCGCAATGCCTGAATCTGATCACTTTCCATTATATCTGAATCAAAGTCTTCTTCCGCACCTGGTAAATGGGATAAATCATATCCTCCGAATACACCGACTCTATGGTTAAAAGAAACAAACACAATTCCATCTTTGGCATAATTTGTACCATCATATGTGTCTAATGATGCCTCTCCAATAATAAATGCACTTCCATAGAAAAAAACTACAACTGGCTTTTTGTATTCGGTTTCTTTGGACCAGATATTTAAATATAGACAATCTTCACTTTCCTCAATATCTGGATTTGAAGTTAAAAACGGTGGCTGCAATGGTTTATTACTCCAGTTAACCGTTTCCAATACTCCGGCCCAATCATCAGCTGGCTGTGCCCTGCGAAAACGATATTCTCCTAACGGTTTTTTTGCATAAGGTATTCCTAACCACTTCATAACCCCATTTTCTACCTTACCTTTTACAATTCCATTTTTTGTTTTGACTTCACAATTCTTCATTTGCATTCTCCTTTTAAAATCGAGATGAATATTATGCCTTTATCTTATATGTGTTTTTTTCTCGATATCTCAATAAGCTTGCCATCGGATTTCTTAATTTATATTACTTCTTTTTCACATCTTCTCTAATATTGTAACATAACAATAGTTTCTTTGGTATCTCCAATTTGCACAGTAAACGCTTCATAGTCAGTGTCTCATTAAAAAAATACCGCTTTCGCCGTTTCTGCGATACTGTAAATAATCGCACTTGACTGGGCACCTGCAACTGTATCGATCATCACCCAGTTTTTCTTCCCAATGCAGAATCCTCTAATCGACTGCTCAGCAGCATTATTATCCATTGACACTTCCCCATCCGAAAGAAACGTCCTCAGGTACTTTTCCTGATTCAGCGAATACATAAAACCATTATGCGTTTTGCTTTGGTTACACGCACTGGCGTTTCATCAGCCTGAAGGACATGGTATTCATAAAGCTTTTGGTGTAGATAATCATAGAACACCGACATGATGTTCCTCGATTTCGACTTTTGCAGGAGTAAAAATTAACACCTTGCTGGCTGCACCAGTCCTTCACACTCATTCCCTGTGGTCTTTGGTTATAGTCCTGAATCTGCTGTGCCCACGTTTCTAGCCTGCATTGTTTTGCAACTAGAGTAGTTGTTGAATTCATAAGTTCAACCTCCTAAAACTGTCTAAAAAGTATAGGACTAGACTTTTTAGAATTGTTGAAGTTATTTTCTCAAAAATTTTAGTGTTTGTCTATGCACTTACTATGAAGCGTTTACTTTTTATCTTTTTAATCGTGCTGGTTTCAGTAGTATTTTATCTGCAGCCACTTTCTTGGCTCCGATTACCTTAAATAAGTCTTTCTTTAATAG
>DBKX01000092.1:14426-23389 GCA_002297865.1 Lachnoclostridium sp. UBA739 | reverse complement strand
CGAAATGCTCTCTGTACCAAGTAGAAAAATGCAGGTATTCCTGCCCACCATACAGCTGGATTACCAAATGCACTAATACCTTCTGAAACAGTATCACTTACATGCCCACTAAAATACCAAATTGGGCGATACATAATTGGCCATTGCCACCATCTAGATGAATATGGATGATCTTGATGGACGCCCTTATGATAATTAAGCATCAAACTCTGATTATTAAACATCTTAGTGATTACATTCGTCGTTCCCTGTCCATCATTGAATGGAATATAGGAAAGAACATAAATAACAGCAGGTATTGCAACAAACACGATACAACAAAAACCTATTGTCTTCCATGCAAATGCTACAAAATTATTCACAATATACTCATGAGAAATGCCATTGGTACTTCCACTTATATCTTTCTTTGCGTATAAATACTCTCTATATCTCTTTCCTAATGTAACAAAGAAAATAACAGCCAAACCTATGGCAGCATAAACACCAGTCCACTTTGCTGCCATCTGGCATCCCATTAACACACCACAGCAGCCTAATGTAACAAACGTATCTTTTAACTTCGTATCATAAAAGCTTGTTTTATAGTATTTGTACATAAAGTAGTACGAACATATGATAAAGAATGTTACAAACACGTCAATTGTTGCAATTCGAGTCTGGGCAAAATGCATAAAGTCAAATGAAAACATTATGGTCGAAACAATTGCGATCCAAGATTCCTTAAATATTCTTCTAGATAAACTATAGAATATTGGAATCATTGCAATACCGAATAAGATGCCCATAATTCTCCATCCAAATGGATTCATACCAAATAGGCGTACACCAATAGACATAATAATTTTTCCTAGTGGTGGATGTGTCGTTTCATAAGTCCTTAATCCATGAATGTATTCATAAGCGGTACGTGCATGATATATTTCATCAAAATAGGTACTATCACGGAAGGTACTTCTGTCAGGAACCATCTTTTGCTCATCAAACAGATTTGCATACTCACTTGCATTGACAGGCATAATTAACTTGCCATCCGCATCAACTAATGCTAACTCAAATACAACTGCCTCATTGTCCTTATTGCTTAGCCTAACGTACCTTGCCTGAATGTTTAATGCATTTTCACCCCAGCAGAATACACTAACCCACTCATTTTCACCGACACTTTGCCAAGGTCCATCTAACGTATCAGCATACTCAATTGTAAATTTTCTATTCTCAAAATTGCCAAGATAATATTTAAGTGTTTGAACGTACTTTGACTCACCCAAATCCAACGTAATCTGGCCAGCTGGTTCTATTGTAGTCACATCTCCACTATTCACTAACTCCGCAGATCTTGTATATGACCACTGTGTATGTGGAGCATAACGATATCCAATATCATGAAGCGCAAATGCCGAATACACAATCATAATTGCAAGTACAGCGATTGTATCAACTTTAGTCCATTTTGGCATTTTACTTGTTCTTTCTATAACAAATGGTTTCTCTTCTTCCTTTTCCATAACATTGGAATCCAGTGTAACTGACTGCATCTCAACAGCCGTCTCTTTATGCACCATTCGATAAATAACCATTACAATAAATGCTATAAATCCTATAAACAATACTTTTGAAATCAAATTCGGAACTGGCTCTTTGGCACTAAATTTGTTAGGATCGTACATATAGTATACAAATGCCATATTTCCAATCTGTACTAACGTAAATACTGCATATAAAATATAATTTTCAACAAACGGTTTTAAAACAAAAAGCATTAGCAAAATTGCCATTGCATTATACAGGTAGCGTTCATGCATACGTGTACTGAAAGTAAATACAATAATCACAAAAAATGAAGCCAAATAGAAATAATTTGTTTTCTTACGCTTACTTACATAATGCCATACAATTGCTGCAACAGCAAAAAAACCAACAAATATACTTCCCCATGCTCTGCATGAAAGTCCTAAATATGTAGTTGTCTCCTGCGTCCAGTTATAATCAATCATGGTCCAGAAATTATATGCATTAACAGAACAGTATGGGAATGCACTATAGCACTGCTTAAAATTATTCCAAACTGTAGATAATCCCATAGGCAAACATATTAAAATGCCGCCTACTATACTGATAGCAAGACCAATGACAGCATTTACAACTTTTTTCATCTCAAACCCATCGAAAACCAAATCATCTAACACACCAATTACTAGAACTGGTGCGAGAATTACCATCAATGGATTAAGAAGTACTGCTGCAACGAATGAAATAATCGCAAAACCAGATTTTTTCTCATATAAGAACCAGCACATTAACAAAGTACACATGGAAACGATTGAGTCCACCTGTCCAAGAATACTAGTATCCATAATAGCTGCTGGATTCAATAAAAAAGCTGCAGCAAGAATCGTTGCCCCTCGCTTTGTAAAATTTTTCTTCGCTGCTTTAAATATTACAGTAGCAATTATCATATCACAGATAATACTTGGCAATTTAAACAGAACAATTGCAGCGGATGTTCCAATCGTCTGTACGTTCAGTTTAAATAGTTTGCATACTGCACCAATTAACGCCAACACTTGTACTAAAAGTGGTGGAAAACTAATATTTACACCACTTTCATACACACTTTTATAACCATTGTTCAGTAACGTGTCAACTGCCCAGCGAAAATTGCTTAAATCTCCTGACTTGTCATTTGGCTGTATACCAAATGCTGCTCTAAGAAGAAATCCAGCTGCTAATAGAATCATTAGCAGCCATTTGTCCTGTAGTTTAATTGTCTCTTGTGCTTGATTTGAAAGCTTATCCCGTTTCACATAGAAATATGTGTAATACATAAGACACAAAAATACTACGGATAGAAATACCATTACTTCCATTTTCTTTTGACCCCCAATTTATTATTTCACATGCTCATGTGTAAACAGGTGTTCCTGACAGTACTCCAAATTACCTTTACACTTTGAACAATAACGAAATTCTAAGTTTTCTCCATCAAGTTCTGTTCTACCACACACTGCACACTTATGTCTGGTTCCTGCACTTGCCTGATGTACCTCTCTATGAAAAGTCACCTTTCTCTTTTGCATCTTAGGTGAAAATTTCTTGTAATTTCTTGAAGAGAAATAAAATACAAAGAAGTTAATTAATGCAACAAGAATTCCAACTGGAATATAGTATTGCTTTGCTCCCAATGCGCCAAACATAGTGTTTGCAAGAAATACTGCGTCTATAAGGGCAATATATTTTACCTTTATTGGAATTATGCAGTACAATAGCACCTCCACGTTTGGATATAGCACTGCAAACGCAAAAAACATAGACTGGAACAAATACTCCATACCAACATCATAACGTCCCATATATGCTGCTAAAAAGCCTCCAGCTAAATTAATTCCAATATAATATACCAGTCCGCCTAAAATGTTAAAGATAATTCCACTAAGGAAAAACAAATTAAAGCGGAAAGCTCCCCATGCATTTTCCAAGGAACGTCCTATATATAAATAAAGTGAAACTTGTATTGCAAAAAATAAGATGTCTACTATACTCCTGATAGAATACGGTTTAAAAATAAAAGTTACAAGTCTCCATATCTGCCCCTTAAATATCATGCCAAAATCTAAAGCGCCAAAGTTTTCATACATCATATAGCCATAAGGAACATAATTATAGATAGCCGTACTCAACACCCAAACAAGCATAAAGTATTTCATCAAATCCGTTATGGCGTATTTATAATACTTTCGTTCCAGTTTATTAATAAATTTCATACAATTCCTCTTTCCCTGTCACATTAAAACATGTCTTTTTTCGCAAATAATCTTGCCACAAGCACAGTTAGTATTAACGTTGCAAGAGTAACGATTCCAAACCCGTATTTGTAATTTCCCAATGGGATATGCGCAAAATTCATGCCATACAAACTAAATACCATAGTAGGAATACTCATGACAATGGTAATGGTTGCTAAAGTTTTCATAATAATATTAAGGTTATTAGAAATTACAGAAGCAAATGCATCCATCATTCCACTTAAAATGCCACTATAAATATTAGCCATCTCAATTGCCTGTTTGTTCTCGACAATAACATCTTCCAGAAGTTCTTTATCCTCTGGATATTTTTTAATGCTTTCTGTTCGAAGCATCTTTTCTAACACAACTTCATTAGAACGAAGTGATGTTGTAAAGTAAACTAGACACTTCTCTAATTCTAAAAGTTCAATTAATTCACGATTCTTAGTGGAAATATGAAGCTGTTCTTCAATTTCTTCACTTTTTCGATCAATTATCTTTAAATATTGTAGATAAACTGACGCATTCTTATATAAGATCTGTAAAATAAATCTTGTCTTCTTAAATGTATAAAAACCACGAACTCTACCTTCCATAAAACTTTTAAGTATTGGTGTTTCTTCCAAACAAACTGTTATTAATGCGTTCTCTGCAAGAATAATACCAAGCGGCATGGTCACATAACGCTCTCTTCCGTTCTTTTCTTCTACACTTGGAATATCCACTAATACTAATGAATAGTCATCTTCAATCTCTAAACGGGAACGTTCTTCCTCATCCAGTGGTGCTCGCAAATGATCAATATCCACTTCAAACTGTTCTGATACTTCCAATAGTTCAGTAGGTGAAGGATTCGTAAGTGCAATCCAACATCCATCCTTATAGTCTTTTATCTGTCTTAATCCATCATCAAATGTTTTAAAAATCTCAATCATAACTTACTCCTTCCACTGCATCAGAGAGTAAGTTCAGCCTCGTTTCTATAGCTGAAATTCTCAAATGCAGATATTGAATCTTTAATTTTACTAATATTCCAGCGCAAACTCGGTCCAGATTCCATAAACCCACATCCTTTCTCAGCCAATACTGTTTCAAACTATTTGAATATTTGCAATCATTATAATTATATGTGTATTGTATAGCTTTGTCAAACATAAATAGCTCAATATTCTATCAGATAATACATTGATTTTCCTTAGTAATCCGCTATAATTTTCTCATATACAAACACTATAAACTTTAGCAAAAATACACACCAAACCAAGGAGGACTAACCTTATGATACATATTTTTGACCGTAATTATTATCATTTTTATGGAAGAATTCTAATAAAAAACGAGATGGCTTATCTAGGCTTTACCAATTCCGCCGTCGAATTTTACGTAAAGGGCGACAATAACCATAGCACTATAGTTACAGCCACTATCGAAAGTGATGTTGAGAAGCAAGTTGACTGGACAAGACTTAAAGTCTATGTAGATGATGAGTTAACAACAAAAGATCCGATTGTTTTGGACGAAATGGTAAAAACTTACGAAATAGCAACGTTAAACGACACAGATGTTCATAAAATTACAATTATTAAAATTACGGAAGCCCAAATGTCCTATGCTGCATTCCGTAGCATTGATATTGAAAACGGCACACTTCTCCCTCTTCCATCCGAGAAAGACACCAGAGTCAAAGTCGAATTCATTGGTGATTCTATAACATGTGGATACGGTGTTCTGGGAGAACCTCATTCAGAATTTCATATTAGAGAAGAAGATGGCGAACTCTCTTACGCTGCCTTAACTGCCAAAGAACTGAATTTAAATGCTCGCTACACCGCTGTATCCGGTCACGGTGTCTACTGCGAATACACTGGCAACGTGGAAGGTACCGTTCCAAGAGTTTATCCTTACACAAACTATTGGGTCGATCCAACTATCGAATACGATTTCCAAGACTTCACCCCAGACCTAGTTGTCATTAACTTAGGAACCAATGATTCAAGATTTCTTGGAGATGAAGCCATTCAAGAAAAATTTATAACCTGCTACATTGACTTTATTAAATTCATCCGTTCCAAATACCCAAAAACCAAGTTTTTATGTATCTGTGGAACTCTCTGCACAGAAGCTTTTCCACTAATCCAAAAAGCCTGTGATTACCTAACCAAACAAGGCTATGAAGACATCTACACCATGGAACTTCCATTCCACAACGTAGAAGAAGATGGTCAAGCCTCCGAACATCCAAGCCTAAAAACCCACCAAAAAGACGCCAAGCGTTTAGTTGCCAAAATAAAAGAAATCATACCAGAGCTAGCATAAAACAGGGTAAAGTTATTAACAAATATGTTATAGAGAACTCGTTTTCTCGTTAGACCTTCAATTTGGTCGTTCACAAATTCACACAGACCTAACGTTTGCCAACCACCCGCAAAACAACTATCTCGCGAGTCGCGCATTCAAGCCCCCTATCGTTTCCTTTTATTCCAATCAAAAACGATAGGGGGCTTGACTAAGCAGCGAACGAGATAGTTGTTTTCCCCCCTTTACTTTTACTCTCAAATCATTTAAACTTAATTACAAATTTTTTAATTGGAGGAATAAAAATGCAAAATCCTATTGTAACATTCGAAATGGAAAACGGCGATATCATCAAAGCAGAATTATATCCAGAAATCGCTCCAAATACAGTGAAAAACTTCATTTCACTTATCAACAAAAACTACTATGATGGTTTAATCTTCCATAGAGTCATCAACGGCTTCATGATTCAGGGTGGTTGTCCAAACGGAAACGGTATGGGTGGCCCAGGATACCAAATCAAAGGCGAGTTCAGCCAGAACGGTTTCACAAACAACTTAAAACACACAGAAGGTGTTCTTTCCATGGCTCGTTCCATGATGCCTAACTCCGCAGGTTCTCAGTTCTTTATCATGCACAAAAATTCTCCACACTTAGATGGACAATATGCTGCATTTGGTAAAGTAACAGAAGGTATGGATATTGTGAACAAAATTGCTGAAGTAAAAACAGATTACTCTGATCGTCCTGTACAGGAACAGAAAATGAAAAAAGTAACAGTTGAAACTTTTGGCGAAACTTATGATGAACCAGAGAAAATGTAATAGATGATATGCTAAGGGAGGGGTTGTCGCAGTAACTTTTTTTGTGACATTCCCCTTTCTTATTAAATTCCTATTTCATCCTCTTTTCCATCACATCCACTATCGTTTCTAATATCTTTATTCTCGCATAATACTTGGAATTTGCCTCCACAACATGCCAAGGTGCATAATTCGTTGATGTTTTCACCAGCATTTCATCAATAGCCAGCTCATAATCATCCCATTTCGCACGGTTACGCCAGTCCTCTTCCGTTATTTTCCATTGTTTCTCTGGTGTATTCTGCCGTTCTTCAAACCGCTTCTGCTGCTCATCCTTATCAATATGCAGCCAGAATTTAAGCACTACATAACCATCTTCACACAGACTTTCTTCCATCTGATTAATCTCGGTATACGCTCGCGTCCATTCCTCTTTCGTTGCAAACCCTTCCACTCGTTCTACTAGAACACGGCCATACCAGGTTCGGTCAAAAATTGTCAAGTGTCCTGTTTTCGGGAACTTCGACCAGAACCTCCAAAGATAGTGATACTGCCTTTCCAGATCATTAGGCGATGAGATAGGCACTACTTCATACCCTCTCGGATCGATTTTTTCCGTAATTCGCTTAATTGCCCCACCTTTACCTGCTGCATCCCAGCCCTCTAACGCAATAATAACCGGCACTTTTTCTCGATACATGCGATTATGCAGCGTAACAAGTTTCTTTTGCAATTCCTCTAGTTTTGTCTTATATTCCTCTTTTTTCATGTCCTTAGACAAATCAACACCTTGTAACACCTTAGTTTGAAACGGTAAATTTTCCTGTAGCTGTTGCCTTTCTTCTGTTTTCGCTGCCTGCCTAACCATTGTCTTTTGCAGTGCATTCTCCATATCTTTCACTAATATACTAAGTATCTTGGCAGTTGCATAACGTTTATCCGTTGCTTCTATGATATTCCATGGTGCATCTGGCGTATCGGTTTCCACAAGCATTCGGTCAAAAGAAGCTTTTCGTTCTTCATAATTTTTATTTTCTTTCCAGTCCTTTCTCTCAACTCTCCACCTTGTATCATCTGAACTTTCCAGCTTATCAAATCGCTCTTTTTGTTCCTCTTTACTAATATGCAGAAAGAATTTAATCAAAACACATCCATCTTTGGTAAGCTGACTCTCAAATGAGTTTATTTCATCATAAAGGACCTGTAAGGGAACATCTTCGTCTTTTCGTTTTTTCTCCAACACTCTAGAATACCAGCAGTTATTGAACAAATGGATTCTGCCTTTTGGGGGTATTGTATTCCAGAATGGCCAGAAAAAAGAATGTCTCTTTTCTTCCTCTGTTTCCTCCTCTAAGGAAATCACACGAAATCCCCTTGGATCAAGCGGATGTATAATCTCATTAATAAGGGTTCCTTTTCCAGATGCCGACCATCCTTCCATTACAATACCAACCGGTATTTTTGCATCTTTTAATTCTCTCTGTAACAACGACAGTTTCATAGACAGTTCTTCCACTGTCTTTTTATATTCATGTTTGGTTAAGCTCTGGCTTAAATCGATCTGATCTAACATGTGTTACCTCCAGTTCTTTTTCATTTTCTCTCATATTAGTGTTACAAAAAGTACTTACTTTATGACTTATTCTGCAAATATATCTACCAGATCCCATCCAGATTCTTTGTAATATTGAATTGACAACTTATGCTTCCTTACATACATTTTATTGAAAATAGAGCAATACCATAAAAAAGACAAAGAGCTTTTTTCATACTCTTTGTCTTTTTTCTAACATTTTTACACTAAAAATATTTTTTACATCCCCATAAATTACTCTTCTTCAAATACACATATTCATTGTATGCCTTTTCAAGAATTTGTTTTTCATTTGAAAATTTTAATAGATGAAAGGCCTCATGAAACTTGTAATAACCAGAATCCATAAAAAATTCTTCACGTTGTGGTTTGCTATAGTAACTATCAGCCATCATTAAATACCAATGAACATCCTTTGTTACTGTATCCTGAGGCGTATTAAAATTATATTGGCTCTTACCGACATATTTGATAATAGATGCT
>DBKX01000092.1:0-14395 GCA_002297865.1 Lachnoclostridium sp. UBA739 | reverse complement strand
AAGCGGTTTCTTTAAACTCTTCTCCAGCTTCTACTGTTCCTTTCGGTAAAACCCACCCCTCATACTTATTCTTATAATTTTTATACAATAACAAAATTTTTCCTCTGAAAATAACCACACCGCCACAGCTCGTTGCTTCAACCATTGCAATGCCCCCTGTTTATTGTGATCTCTCACATTTTTGGTGTGTCTAACTGTTCATTAGTATACATCTTTTCCAGGCACTTTGCAATAATATTCATCAATTTTAATTAATTTAGATAGCTTTCAAACATTTTCTTAGCAATGGGAACCGCATACTCACTTCCTGTACCAGAACTCTCCACAATCACACTTAATGCAATTTTCGGATTATCTGCAGGGGCAAACCCGCTAAACCAAGCATGAGAAGCTCCTGTCGAATCATATTCTGCTGAACCTGTTTTTCCTGCCACCTGATACTTACTGTTTTTCAAGGCTGTACCAGTTCCTGTGTTCACAACTTCTGTCATGTAATCCTTTACAATCGCAGCTTCTTCACTTGTCATGCTCTTAGCAAGAACTTTCTCTCTCGTACTTCTTACCACATGTCCCGTACTAGTCTGAACATGTTCCACCAGATAAGGAGTCATCATATTTCCACCATTGGCAATTGCACAGGAAATCAACGTACTTTGAAGAGGTGTAATCTGTGTTTTTCCTTGTCCCATTGCTGTTTGTGCAATTTCATTCTCTGTATTTTTACTGGATAGAGAAAAACTGCTTTTCTTATATGGAATACTTAACGGTATCGACTTATTAAACATTAGTTTCTCTGCTGTTTTTCCAAAAGATTTTATATTCAGTAACGTTCCTATATGTGCAAAGGAATCATTACAGGAGTGGGCTAGAGAGCCCTTTAAATCAATAACTCCATGAACATGGTTATTGTAGCAGGAAATTCTTCTGTCACCAAACATAGCACTGCCTTTGCATTCATACTGATACTTGTCATAATCCTTAGAATGTTCCTTTATATACTCAAGCAAGGTTACTATTTTGAAAGTGGAACCTGGTGCATATAAACCTTGTGTTGCTCGGTTCAAAAGAGTTGAATTGCCAGATTCGTCTGCAACAAGAGAATCCCAATTCATGGCTATGGTGTTCGGATCATAACTTGGCTTGGATACCATCGCAAGAATGCGACCTGTAGATGGCTCAATTGCTACTACTGCCCCCTTGCGGTTGCCAAGTGCCTCATAAGCTACCTTTTGTAACCCAACATTTAGAGTTGTTACGATATCATCTGCTAAAATTTTATCTCCTTGCATTTGCGTTACTGCCTGACTCACTACGTTGGTATGAGAGGTCAACATCGTGAAATTTTCTGCCAGCTCAAGTCCCGTCTTTCCTCGTCCAACACTTCCCACTACATGAGAAAACAACTGGTCAAATGGATAATTCCTTGTCTCTTTCCCGGCACTATCCGTTACTGTCTTGGCAAGTACAGTTCCATCCGAAGCCATAATCTTGCCACGTACATACTTCTCTGCCAGCAAATCCTGTCTCTTGTTGTAGGAACTATTTATCTGGGACGGTGACTCGACTGCCATAAAATAGATAAATCTTCCCGCCATTAGTGTAAAAAGCCCAATGAAAATATATACTACTTTAAAAATGTTTGCATTCTTCTTTTTATTATTATTCTTCGACTTCTTTGATTGTCGGTTTACTTTGTCTATGACTGGTTCCTCTGACTTTTCTCTTATCTTTCTCAATTTTACCTTCCTCGCTCTGATTCATCAAATATATTCCCTGTAAGATACTAAAGATGATTGTTGTTCCAAGGACCGAACTGCGACCATAACTTACAAGGGGCATAGTCACTCCTGTTGAAGGAACAAACCTGATAACGCCACCGATACATAAGAATACTTGTACAGCAAACATTACACTAAGTCCTAGCGCAACAAGTTTATAAAATTCCTCTTTTGCTTTTAATGCAATCGTAATAAACATAACAAAACAAGTTACATATATCAGCACCACCCACAGGGCAAAAATTCCACCGAATTCTTCTGCTATCGCTGAGAAAATAAAATCACTCTTTCCAACCGGAATACTGGTTGGCAGTCCTTTCCCTAAACCTAAGCCAAACCAGCCACCCGTTCCAATTGCAAACAATGACTGGGCAACCTGATATCCCCCAGCATCAATCTGTTCCCATGGATTCAGCCATGCGCTTACTCTGACACGTACATGTGAAAACAACCGGTAAGCCACCACCGATGCTGCCGAAGCACCTGCTAATCCTCCGAATAAATAAAAAGACTGTCCTGTTGCAATATAAAGCATCACTACATATGTGAGAAAGAAAATAAGCGCAGCTCCCAAATCCCTCTGCACTACAAGAAGCAGCACATGTGCTCCCGCCAATGCTGAGATATACACAATTTCCCTAAACTGTTTTGCTCTGGCAAGTGCCGATGCCACAAAGAATACAAACAGAATTTTTACAAACTCTGAAGGCTGAATGGATACGCCACCAATAAACAGCCAGTTTTTCGCCCCGTATTGTGTAACACCGAACACGGAGACACATACGAGCATACCAAGACCAAGCACTGCATAAAGCCACTCTAGATTCATAAGAAATTTCATTTTCCGAATTACAACTGGTATAACTAGTCCAATTCCCATTCCGATACACGCCATTGTAAACTGCCGCTTTGCCGAATCAAAGGAAAGTCTCTCCAACATTATAAAACTGATTGAAAACAACATCAGCATATGATTTAACAATGTCCTAGATATTCCCCGGTAACAGATAGGATACAGTATGCTAAACCCTATTAAAAACCCTAATTGCACCAGATAAAAAGCCAGTATCTTAAAATTTTCTGTATTCATATAAAGCACAAAATTACATACAAAATGAAAAGCCAGTATAAGTATCCTCTGTACTCTGTACAAATACAGCTGTTTCTTTCTGTTTTTTTTCAGTAGTGCTGTAAATCCATAAAAGGTATAAATCGTCATAAGAAATATGATGACAAACCTAGATATTTCCACAATTACATTTTCCAACCCTTAGCCTCCTGCCTGCCTTTTTCATTCATGCAGAAACTATTCGATTCCTCTTTTGAAATGTCCTTTTGTATAGTCTTCCACACAATCTGCAGTTTTTTCTTTATATAAAGCCTGTTTTACATAACAATCTAGAATCTTTTTGGTTTCTACCGCTGATTCCATTGTAAAATCAAGACGTATATCCCTCACTCCTAATTTCTCTATATCTGACACATGCTCTAGTAAATGTAGTGGTTTTCCGTTATAAATAACATTATAGCAGCAGGAACAGAAATTTCTGCCGTAAAATAGATTGCCACTCTTATCTACAAATCGAAAGTAACCTGATTTGTAATTGCATCCCGCTGTGTTTTTCACAACACACTGCGCCGATGTCATAAGCGGTGTATAACCATACACAATCCTAGAATCACCCGCAATATCTAGTTCCTTAAGTTCCTGATAATTGAGTTCAAGAGAAGCTGTAAACTCTGTAATACCTCGGTTTATCCAAAAATGCCTTGTCTCACGATTCATTACATACATATTATAATCCAGAATACGTTCTTTGTTGCATTGTTCTTCTACTAAATATTCCAGCTCTTCAAGATTTTTTACTACAAAACCATCAATATTATCATGATGAATGGATTGGTTTACTGGATGGGTTTTCTTCTTATAGTTTTCATAAGTTTTACGCCGGAATATCGTAGGTAATAACACGTAGAACTTTTTATCCGTCTTTAGTAAGTCTGAATCCAAAAGATCTGGTTCCTGCTCTAACATAGAAAAATGCAAGAATACACTTGAAACGCCTGGCTCTCTAACCACTGCTTCTAGCTGCTCTTTGCTCATTACACTAACCGTAAGCTCTAACTTATCTTTTTTTTGAGGCACTTCTTCACTAGTAATCTCTTTGCATGGTACCCATTCCCTTAAGAAAGAACGATTCAATTCCTCTTCTAGTTTTTCAAATGCCTTTCTTCGTAGCTCATTTAACTTTCCAAGAGGCATAAACCAGTCCCCTGCAGAATCTATCTGAATTGACTCAAGATAAAATGATGTCTCTTTTGTTTTATCTAGCTGTTTTTTGATTTTTTCATCCGCAATCGGCTGATTCAAAGCAACCTCAGCCACATCTCCCATTTCCGTTACTGTGATATCTCCATAAGTTAAAGATAACACCACTGGTTCTCCCGCCTTACCACAGAAATAAGCAGTTACAGGTTCTCGATTATCCTTTTGAATAATTTCTTCCTGTATGCTTGTAAGCAATGACTGGTTCTTCGTTCTGTATACTTTCTGTCCTTTCTGCACTTTTGATCCTGGCTTAAAGTTAGCCTCATAGAGTGATCCCTTTTTCACTCCATCCTTTACTGTGAAGTCGTAAACATTTTCTCCCCTATTAGAACGTATTTCTAATACATCTTGTGCGAAAATAGTATCTCTTAATTCAATGGCAGCTCGATTTTTCATAATATTCTTTATTGTTCCTACTAACACGCCGCTGTGATTGGGACGGTCCATAGACATTAATTTCTTGCCATTATGCTCTCGATAATACCCTTCTGAAAAACCACCACGATTGTACAGATCCATCAGCTTTTTCATGTCATTCTCTAAAACATCTGGATTCTTTTTCATATAGGCTCTATAGGCATCGCCACCTGTCTTTTGGTACAACTCAACGTACTTCCGATATAAATGTGCTGTCATGGCTGCATATTCAGGACGTTTCATTCGCCCTTCTATCTTAAAGCTGTCAATCCCACTTTCAATCAGCTCTGGAATATCATAAATAGTACACATGTCTTTCGGACTTAACAAAAATGCTTGTTTTCCTTTGAATGGTTTTCCATCGATTTCTTCCATTCTATACTGCATACGGCAAGGCTGTGCACAACGTCCACGATTTCCGCTTCTTCCACCAATCATACTGCTCATCAGACATTGGCCTGAGAATGAATAACACAGCGCACCATGCACAAATGCTTCAATCTCTAAATCGGTATTTTTTCGAATCTCTTTCACTTCATCGAATTGCAATTCTCTAGAAGTCACTAGTCTAGTAACTCCATATTCTTTTAACTGATTCGCCCCTTGTGCCATGGTTAAAGTCATCTGGGTAGAAGCATGAATTTCGATACTTGGAAATGTTCGTGATACAAAAGACAGCACGCCAAAATCCTGTACAATAACAGCATCTAGTCCGTGCATATAAAATGGCAGAAGATACTCGTATAACTGATTAAACTCTGATTCTTTTACTAATGTGTTAATGGTTAAATATATCTTTTTATGATGAAGATGTGCATATTCAATCGCCTTAATCATATCTTCCTGATTCAGATTATTGGCAAATGCTCTTGCCCCGAATTTCTCTCCTCCAATATAAACGGCATCACAGCCTCCATGAACAGCTGCAATTAGTCCTTCCATAGAACCTGCAGGTGCGAGAATTTCTATATTTCGTGTCATAATAATACCCTTTCTGTCCTTTTCAAATATAACGCATATATATTGTTATAAAGTTAAAAAGACTGCCTCTGCAGTCTCTTTCTTCGCTCTTTTTCTACTTTCTTGTCTGGCTTTCCTTTTGTTCCTCCAGATGTTTAAGCTGACGTTTTGCCGATTCATAAGCGGATCCAATCCGTTCTAATTCCTGCTGTGTCTTGTTAAGCTTTTCCTTTAAAGCAACAAATTCATGCTTTAACTGATACAGCTCATCATCCTTCTTAGAATTCTCAGACTCCAACTCTACTGCTTTATCCTGCGCTTTAAAATAGTCATCTACTATATTTATCTCTAGCATGAAATTCTTCATGTCACGTTCCAAATTCTTAAATTCTTCTATCTCTTTACATTCAGCAATCTTATTATTCAGATAAGCGGCTACTTTCTGCATATACTCCGAACTTTCATAACCACAGATTACAAACTCTTTATTATTGATTACAACATGTGCATCATTTTTCGTTTCCATACTCACCGCCCCCTGCTAGAATGTATTTTCACTACACATTATATCCTACCTAGCAGGAAACAGCAAGATAAAAATCGAAAAGCAAGTTCTTATGTCGTCGCGACCTTCGATTCTATTTTGCAATATCCAATCCAAAATGTTTATACGCTAAATCTGTAAGGATTCTTCCTCGTGGTGTTCTTTGAATCAGTCCATTCTGAATGAAGTAAGGTTCATATACATCTTCCAATGTACCTGCATCTTCTCCTACTGCTGCCGCCAGTGTATCAAGTCCTACTGGGCCACCAGAAAACTTCTCATACATAGTCATTAATATCTGCCTATCCATATTATCTAAACCTAATTTATCTACTTCCATTAAATCCAGCGCAAAGGTTGCAACCTCAAGCGTAATCCTGCCATCGTATTTTACCTGTGCGAAATCACGTACACGCTTTAACAGACGGTTAGCTAAACGAGGGGTTCCTCTAGAACGTCTTGCAATCTCCCATGCACCTTCTTTATCAATCTCTACCTTAAATACTCTTGCCGCACGGGTAATAATATCTACCAGTTCTTCTGGAGTGTAGAATTCCAAACGATGCACAACTCCAAAACGGTCACGTAATGGTGCTGTCAGCATTCCTGCTCTTGTTGTTGCTCCTACTAAAGTAAACTTTGGTAAATCCAGGCGGATAGACCTGGCGGATGCCCCTTTTCCTATTACAATATCAATAGCAAAATCTTCCATTGCTGGATAAAGTACTTCTTCCACCTGACGGTTCAAGCGATGGATTTCGTCAATAAACAGCAAATCCCCCTCTTGCAGATTATTAAGAATCGCTGCAATTTCTCCAGGTTTTTCAATCGCTGGACCTGACGTTATCTTCACATTCACATCCATCTCATTGGCAATAATACCTGCGAGGGTTGTCTTACCTAATCCTGGTGGCCCATAAAGCAGTACGTGGTCAAGGGCTTCTTTTCTTGCCTTGGCTGCTTCTATATAAATCTTTAAATTATCTTTTATTTTCTTCTGTCCAATATAATCTGACAACAGTTTCGGACGCAAGGAATTCTCTATTTTATAATCTTCATCGATTAATTCCGTCGTAATCATTCTCTTTTCCATACTCTCGCACTCCTATTAGAACAAGTTCATATGTTTTAGGGCAGCTTTTAGCACATCCTCTACATCGGTATCTTTCGTAATCTCGACCTGTCGAACCGCTTTTAGGGCTTCTGTATTGCTGTATCCTAACGCAACCAGCGCGGCAACTGCATCGTTCTGTATAGATGCCTGTGCTTCCTTTTCCCCTTCATGCATGGCTTCTTCTGCATGTTTTAACCTGATTTCAAATGCATCTTCTATTCTTAACTTATCTTTTAATTCTAATATTAACTTCTTTGCTGTCTTAGCCCCGATTCCTGGAGCTTTTGAGATTGTCTTCACATCGTCTGATAGAATGGCAAATCGCAATTCATCTGGACTGATTGCGGATAATACACCGAATGCCGCTTTTGGACCAATGCCATTTACAGAAATGAGTAACTTAAATATTGCCAAATCTTCTTTTGTTAAAAACCCATACAAAAGCATCGCATCTTCTCTTACATGCAAATACGTATGAATCTTAACCTGTTCTCCAATTGGAGGTAACTGGGAAATAACCGAAGATGGAACGCTGATAGCGTAACCTGTCATATTACTTTCCACTACAATTCCACTGTCGCTTACATCTGCTAACTCTCCCTTTATGTATGCAATCATACCTTTTACCTCACATTCTTCATTCTTAGTTTTTCATTGTATCATAAACAGGATGCAAACGCAAGTTCGATATTTTGCCAGAATCGAACATATGTATTGCTTTTTTCTATAGAATCTGCTATGCTTTTTTTACCATTTTTATACCAAGGAGGAAACTAATATGAATTACACAGCACACGTTACAGTTGGTGCTTTCACTGGAATTGGAATATCCTTTGCAGCGAGTCGTTTTCACTATGATCTTTCTCCAGTTTTAGTTACCGTTCCCGCCTTTCTAGGTGCAGCACTTCCAGATATTGATCATCCTAAAAGCCATCTGGGCAGAAGATTCAGGTTCACATCCAAGGTGGTTAACAAAGCTTTCGGACATAGAACATTTACTCATAGTCTGCTTTTTTGCTTTGGGGTTTTTTACTTGCTCATGCAATGGAATCTTTCGATTGCAGTGGGGGCATTTAGCGGTATTCTCAGTCATATTTTGTTAGATATGCTGACTCCGTTTTCTGAGGGCGTAGCACTTTTGTATCCGATTAAGAAGAGGTTTGGGATTTTTATGTCGTAACGAATATGGACACCTGGAACTGAACTTCGATATGCTGAAATTATGCTTATTGAGGTTCAATTCTTTCTTAACATTTACATAATATATATTTTTTTTGGTTATTTGACATTTGTATGTATGTATGATAATATTTTCGAGTTGAAACATTGGTGTTGTTTGTATAAACTGTATAAAATAAGGAGGTAACTATGAAGAAAATATTATCATTTATTTTAGTTTTGACTATTTTTTTTAGCTTTAATAATTTAAACTACTTAAATGTTGAAGCTCAAGATAGTATCCAGGAACATTACGAAGTAAACGGCAAGGGATATGACACCAACAAATACATAGTTGATGGTGAGATATATTTAACTGTAACATCATGTGACAATCCAGACGAAATTTTAAATATTAATTTAATGTAGAAAGAATGCTTAGTGCTAATGACAATGATAGTGATTCTAATGCATCAATTGTAGAATAAATTTAACCAAGTTAAACTCCACAAGAAAAAACAATGTTAATAAATATATTGGATATATTGATGACTGTAACGACGATTATAAGGATGCTGTAGCTGCCGTCGGTGCCGAAGCAGTCTCTACAATTATAATGGCTGGTGGTGGTGCTGTATTATTAGCTGCACTTGCTCCAGAAGCATTAATTGTTGCTGTTTTAGCTGCAGGATTTACTGGCACATTAGCTGGAGCAACAACTGCAGTAACAAAACTTATATCTGCATCAGGAAAATTAAATAAAGCATCCGATATGTACGAAACAATAAAACTATATGGAACTAAATTATAGGAAGGATTTTGAATTTGAAAAGAATATTTGTATTTGCTACAATTGCATTAATATTAGATTTAGCTTTTATTCTATTGGGTCTCGCTGGTATTCTCAAATTTAATTTGATTCGTGTGGTATTTACGATTATTTTGACTTTTATTATAGCTATTATATTCTTAGTAGCATATCTTACTATTCTATTGAAGCGAAAAAAGAACAAGTAATAGAATTTAATGTTAAAACAATACCGACAATCATCATCGTTATGCATAAGTTATTACATTAAAAAATAGGAGCACGAACATTTCCTAACGTTCTGCTCCTATTTACATTATTATTGCACAAATTATGCATTCATAAAATCCAGAATAGACATCTGGTTCGATATCGGCATATCCTCTAGTATTCCCAAATCTGCCATAACATCCACAACCGTTCCACTGACTTTACAACGCTGTTTAAAATCATCTCTAGACAAAAATTTTCCCTGTTTTACCCCTTCTACAATTGCTTCCGCCGCCTTATCCCCAAGACCATCAATGGTACTGAAGGATGGCATTAACTTTCCATCAATTATCTGGAATAAATGGGCTTTTGCTGTATACAGGTTAATCGGCATAAATTCAAATCCTCTTGCATACATTTCCTGAACAATACGCATGTCTTTCAACGTATCCTGTTCCTTCTTGCTTAACTCATTGGAACGTTTTTTATAATCTGAAATATAGAATTCCAGACGTTCACGTCCCATACACATAAGCTCATAGTTGAATGCCGATGCACGGATACTAAAGTAAGCACAATAGTAAGCTAATGGATAATATACCTTAAAGTAAGCAATACGGAACGCCATCATGACATAGGCTGCCGCATGGGCTTTCGGGAACATGTATTTAATCTTCTTACAAGACTCAATATACCATTCAGGTACACCAGCATCTGTCATTGCCTTTTCCATATCAGGAGTCAGACCTTTTCCTTTACGAACACTTTCCATGATTTTGAAAGCAAGTCCATTTTCTACACCTGTGTGAATCAGATAGGTCATAATATCATCACGAGTACAGATAGCGGTAGACAGAGTACAGTCACCTTTTGCAATGTAGTACTGGGCATTATTAAGCCAAACGTCCGTACCATGGGAAAGTCCTGAGATACGTACCAAATCTGAAAATGTCTTTGGCTTTGTATCACGTAACATCTGCATAACGAAATCTGTTCCAAACTCAGGAATTCCAAGTGAGCCAAGATCACATCCTCCAAGATCTTCCTTCGTAATATTAAGAGCACTCAAGTTTTCAAATAACGACAATACTTTTTCGTCATCAAGACGAATCTTCTGAGCATCTACATGTGTTAAATCTTCCAAAAGACGTATCATCGTCGGATCATCGTGGCCTAGAATATCAAGTTTTAACAAGTTGTGGTCGATAGAGTGATAATCAAAGTGAGTGGTTATTGTCTTCGTTGTCATATCGTTTGCCGGTCTCTGTACTGGCGTAAAGGAGTAAATCTCTTCCCCAATTGGAAGTACTACGATACCACCAGGATGCTGTCCTGTGGTTCGGCGAACTCCTACACAGCCTTGGGCGATACGCTCCACCTCAGAACGTCGTTTCACAACCTCATGTTCTTCATTATATTTTAAAACAAATCCGTAGGCAGTTTTTTCTGCTAGTGTACCAATTGTTCCAGCTCGGAATGTTTGTCCTTTACCGAAAATAACTTCCGTATAATCATGGGCTTTTGCCTGATATTCTCCTGAAAAGTTAAGGTCGATATCAGGCTCTTTATCTCCATAAAAACCAAGGAATGTTTCGAATGGAATTTCATGACCATCCTTACTTAATGGTTTTCCACAGACCGGACAGTTTTTATCTGGCATATCACATCCAGATTTACCTGCAAATGCTTTTACTTCTGGTGAATCAAAGTCAGAATAAAAACAATTTGTACAATAATAATGGGCAGGTAAGGGATTAACCTCTGTAATACCTGACATAGTTGCCACGAAGGATGAACCTACGGAACCACGGGAACCTACCAGATATCCGTCTTCATTAGACTTCCAAACCAGTTTCTGCGCAATGATATACATAACGGCGAATCCATTTCCAATAATGGAGGTTAGCTCTTTCTCCAATCGCTCTGATACTTGAACTGGAAGATTTGGTCCATACATAGATGTTGCCTTATTATAGCAGATATCACGAAGCTGCTGGTCTGAATTTTCGATAACAGGAGGACATTTATCTGGACGAACAGGTGAAATTTTCTCAATCATATCTGCAATCTTATTGGTATTGTCAATTACGATCTCTTCTGCTTTCTCACGTCCTAGATACATAAATTCTTCCACCATTTCTTCGGTAGTACGAAGGTAAAGTGGCGGCTGATTATCCGCATCTTTAAAACCTTTTCCTGCCATGATAATGCGACGGAATACTTCGTCTTCTGGATCTAAGAAATGCACATCACACGTACCAACAACAAGCTTATTGTATTCCTCCCCTAAAGCAATAATTTTCTTGTTCAGTTCGATTAAATCATCGTTTGACTTAATATCAAACTTATCATCCTCAATCATGAACTGGTTATTGCCAAGAGGCTGAATCTCAAAGTAATCATAAAACTTAGCCAGACGGTCAATTTCTTCTCTTGGTTTTTCACGTAAAATAGCTTGATACAACTCTCCCGCTTCACAGGCACTTCCCAGAATTAATCCTTCTCGATTCTTCTGTAAAAGACTTTTCGGAATACGTGGTCTTCTTTGATAATAGTCAATATGAGACATAGAAACCATTTTATATAAATTAATACGCCCTGTGTCATTCTTTGCTAACAGAATTGCATGATAGGTTGGGAGTTTTTTAATCATTTCAGGTGTCATGACATTCATAGCTTCTAGTTCTTCTAAGGTTGTAACTCCTTTTTCTTCAAGCATCTCAATAAATTTCACAAATATTTCTGCTGTTGCACCTGCATCATCTACAGCTCTATGATGATTTTCCAAGGAAATCCCCAGTTCTTTTGCAACCACGTTCAATTTAAATCTGCTTAAATGTGATAGCAATAATCTGGCAATTCCAACTGTGTCCACAACAGTAAAATCAGTTTCAATGCCAAGAAATTCCGCTTTCTTATTAATAAAACCAACATCAAAGGAGGCATTGTGCGCCACTAGTATTGCATCCCCACAAAACTCTAAGAACTCTGGCAAAATCACATCAATCTTAGGCGAATCCATTACCATTTCATCTGTAATGCTTGTAAGCTGCGTAATATGATATGGAATCGGTATATCTGGGTTGACAAATGTACTATACTTGTCTACAATCTGACCATTTACCACCTTTACTGCACCAATTTCGATAATCTGGTCGTTCACTGGTCCAAACCCTGTTGTCTCGATATCGAATACAACACAGGTATCGTGAATGGATTGTCCCTTCATGTTTTCACAGATTTCCTTTAAATCATCTACTAGGTACGCTTCCATTCCATAGATGATTTTAAAATCTTCTCCACCATGAAGACAGTGATTTGCCTCTGGGAAGGACTGTACCACACCATGATCGGTAATGGCGATGGCAGGATGTCCCCAGCCCATAGCACGTTTTACTAAGTCTTTCACATCTACTACTGCATCCATATCGCTCATCAGCGTATGGGCATGCAATTCCACACGTTTTCTAGGACTTTCATCTTTTCTAGTAACCGTAAAGTCATCAATGGTTTTGATACCCACAATAGAACTAATGGAAATCTCTTTATCATATCGATCAAGAAGTGCCATACCTCTTAGCTTTAAAAAGCTGCCCTTTTTAATCTTACTAGTTACATCTGGTACTTGCTCATTTTTCAAAAAGATTTTACAAGTAATCGTATCCGTAAAGTCTGTTAACCCGAAGATAAGCAAGGTCTTTTCATTACGAAGTTCTCTTGCCTCCACTGTGATAACCTTGCCTCTTACCACAACTTCTCCAATTTCATCCTGAATATCGCTAATCTCCATCACATCTCCATCAAAATTTCTTCCATAGATAACAGATGGATCTTCTGGCAGTTTTGGATGTTTCGCACGATAATTGTATTCTTGTTTCTTTGGCTCTTCCTTTTTCTTTGCTTCCTTTTCTTTCTTAACTGGCTCCTGCTCTTTTTTCATAGACACAGGCCTTGCCATTACGTACTCTTCTTCCTCTACTTCTTTCTTCTTCGGTTCCACATATTCAAAAGTTACGCCAACAGAAAAAGAAAAGCGTTCATGATAAATTTCATCCAGCTTTTCTTTTATATATGCAACACGCTTTTTTACCATAAATGTATCATCCACTGTCAGCTTCACATTCTCTATTGTAAAAGAAATCTCTGCTTCCTTTACAATATTATAATCCAGAATGCTTTCTTCTCTTAGTTCCGCTAACATACTGTCAAAATACATTGGCATTATCTTTTCCGGGGTATACTGTTTGGAAAGCTGATACCGTTCTACAATCCGTACACAACGAATTGCTTCTCCTAATATCTGTTTTCTCAACTCATACTCTGCTTTTCTTCTAACTTGATACGTTAGGATATGGTCGCTTTCGACGAATATCCTAACAGAACATGTGGATTTGCTCATTAAGATTCTCTTGACTTCGACAGTCTCTAATACTTCTCGAATATCATTCTTAACATCTAACTGGTCAAAAGCTTCAAAAAAAAGCATAGCATCCAACCTTTCTATTTATTCCAATGATCTAATTCATACTTCAGTGTATCTAAAAGTTCTGCTTCAGGCACCTTTTTCACAATTTCACCTTTTTTTATTAAAAGGCCTTCCTTGACGCCACCAGCAATACCAATGTCTGCTTCTCTTGCTTCACCTGGCCCATTTACAGCACACCCCATAACTGCAACTTTAATATCTAAATCATAATTTGTTACCATGGATTCAACCTGATTGGCAAGCTGAATTAAATCAATTCTTGTTCTTCCACAAGTTGGGCAAGATACGACCTCAATCCCACCTTGTCTCAGACCTAATGTTTTCAAAATAAGTTTTGCCGATTTTATTTCTTCTACAGGGTCTCCTGTAAGAGAAACTCGAATTGTATTTCCTATTCCTTGTGACAAAATTGCTCCTAGTCCAACAGCCGATTTGATATTCCCAGAATAAACTGTACCTGATTCCGTAATACCAACATGAAGTGGATAATCAGACTCTTTTACAAGCAGTTCATGTGCTTCAATACACATACGTACATCAGAAGACTTAATACTAATGACAAGATTGTCATATCCCATGCCTTCAATAATC
>DBKX01000172.1:3362-6948 GCA_002297865.1 Lachnoclostridium sp. UBA739 | reverse complement strand
AATCCACACCTACTTACATGGCAATTTTAGATGAACATGGTGAAATGCGGTCGGCGATTGTCGATATGAAGATTACAGATTTGGTAACAGAGGAATTCATAGATTCCAAGGCTGAAATTATAGAAAATGCCCAGTACATGGTATTGGATATTGATAATCCAGCCATTGTAGAGTATATTTTAACAAAATATGAAGGCAAAACGCGTTTTATCTTAGATCCAGTTTCAGCAGCGAAAGTTGCCAAAGTGAAGCATTTGATTGGTAAGTTCCATACGATTAAACCAAATCGTAACGAAGCAGAGGTGTTATGTGGTTTTCCAATCAAAACAAAGGAAGATATACGAAAAGCCGGAGCACATTTTAGAAGTCTTGGTGTAGAAAATGTATTTATCAGCTTAGACAGCGAGGGTATGTATTATTTTAACGGTACTGACGAAGGAATCGTTCAAAATGCAAAAGTATCCGTAGTAAACGTTACGGGAGCAGGGGATTCCTGTGTTGCTGGAATCTGTTATGGATATATGCAGAATTTATCCATAGAGAAAACGGTAGAATATGCCATTACGATGTCTGCTATTACCATTTCGCATGAAGAGACCATTCATCCAGACATGGGACATGGGATAGTAGATGAATATTTTGAAAAAAACCATTGGAATGTGGAAAGATTTTAATGAAGAATGATACGAAAAGACTGGTGCAAGACAAAGAAGAGATGTTGTTGCACCAGTCTTTTGTTATTGGGCTGGTTTCTTGATAAAGTCTAATAGTGCCTGATTAAACTTCTGTTTTTCTTCATAAAAAGGCATGTGCCCGCTTTGCTCAAAAGGAAGTATCGTAGCATTTCTGATGCTCTGTTTTAGAATCAGTGCAAGGGAATAGCTGGCGATCCTGTCGTGTACCCCATGAATGATTAATGTTGGAACTGTAATTTTGGGAAGATCTTCAAAGAGAACTTCATCACGAAATGTAATGGCACACAAAATGGTTGCGTATCCGGCTGCCTGAAGGCCTAAGAAAGAAAACCAGTTCGTAAGTGCATCGGTAACAAACTGGAAGAAACACATATTGCTAAAGTTGCTTAGCATTTGTGGACGATTGGTGCTTGCCTGTTCTATTAAATCGTCGATGGAACTTTTGGCTGTACCAAAGTTGAATCCTTTTCGCCTAATGAGACTTGGTGCAGCAGCTCCAATAAGTACAAGTTGTTTCACGTGTGCCTGGTTATAACGTGACATATAACGAATTGCAATGGCGCCTCCCATAGAGTGTCCTGCCAGTATAATGTGATTCAGGTTTAGTGACTCTATTACTGCATGAATGTCATCTGCTAAACTGTCATAGTCATAACCACTGATAGGGCGGCTGGATTTTCCGAACCCTCGCGTGTCTACTCCGATACAGCGAACATTCCTATTTGGCAGTTCGTTATACTGATATTCGAATGCATCATGGTTTAATGGCCAGCCATGTATGAAGAGTATGGTTTCTTTTCCTTCCGGGTTCAAATCTTCTACATAAAGAGAAACATTTTTTTCGACTTCTACCCAATAATTCATGAAACAAGCTCAATCCTTGCTTTAGATTCTTATTTTAATGTATGCACAGGACATCGTCATGGTGTTTTGGTAATTGGAAATAGTAGCAGATGCTATGAAATGTTTTTAAGGAAAACCTGTGATAAGGGGAGTTGGTATTCGAAAGATTATATGTTATACTTGTTAAAACGCTTGCATTTTGCAGGTGATGATTAAAGCAGAAAGAGAGTATCAAGTTATGAACGAATTATACGAAGCAATCGAGAATAAAATAAAAGAATCTGGATATCCAAGAGCGATATCAGGTGCAGATGTATATAACGATATCTGCGACCAAATTGAAGGTAAGGAAAATGGAACATATATTTTGTTATCTAAATTTGAAGACGATGTAGTGTTCGAATATAACATTACCATTATGGATGATCAGTTTAACCTTGGAATTTTAACAATGAAATCTCCGGAGGGAGAATTCCAAGTAGACTTTGATAAATAAAGAGAAGATAATCACAGCAGGGGGAAATAAACTTGAACAAGAGTGAAGTAAAATGGGATAAGAAGCTGAAAATCAGAACAATTGGCCGTGACGCTTCCGCAGAGGATGTGAATCACTATCCATATGAGCCAACTTCCTATTCTGTATTGCAGAGACTAAGTGAAAGTGGATACCTTACATCGGAAAGCTGTGTTGTAGATTATGGATGTGGAAAAGGGCGAGTTGACTTTTATTTAAGCTATTCCCTAGGCTGTCATACGATTGGAATCGAATTAGATGGTAATTTATATCAGGAGGCATTGGAGAACAAGGTAAGTTGTATAAAGTCGGATAAAGTATCATTTGTTCATACGGCAGCAGAGGAGTATATAGTAGATAGTCAGGCAGACTGTTTTTATTTCTTTAATCCATTTTCACTCAAGATCCTTAAGTCTGTAATAGGAAAGGTTATTGATTCTTGGTATGAAAGGCCAAGAAATATGTTGCTATTTTTCTATTATCCATCGGATGAATATGTCAGTTATTTAATGACGGTACCAGAGTTTGAGTTCTTAGACGAGATAGACTGTGCGGATTTATTCGAAGGCAATAATATAAGAGAACGGATTATGATATTCGAGGTTAGCTGTTAAATAATTAGTGACTCTCTACTAAGTGAAAGGTGATGATAAAGGCACTTTCGCGAGGAAGGGAGTTTTTTTCGTTAAATAAGCAGAAGAAAAATATAAATTGAAAAGATAAAAAATAATGTTATACTCTGAAATGCATTTTTTAAGTGGAAAGAGCAAATTTATATTGTGGGAGGCAAGTAGAAAGAGAGGCTCTCGTAAAATGTAATTTACTAAATAAAAGTTTTAAGGAGAAAAATATGAATATTAGCTTATTTCTAAATGTAGAAAGTGAAAATACTGCAAGAAATCTGAGTGATGAAATTATTCGTGCAGCAGTAAAGAATGTAGAGACTATCGATGTAATATCGTGTGAAGAATATTGGAAATTTGACGGTATGTATAAGGTGATTGCGGAAGTGAAATACTCAGTTGAAGAACCAGAACTCGATTTAGACAAAATCACGAATAAATGGTCCACGAGTAATGGAGGGCAGGAAATTATCATTGCTATTAATGATGAAGGTACCGTTGTAAAGTATAGTGAACTAGAATTTATGGTAATTAGCTTAGATAAACCTCTATCATAATTGTAAAATAGTCTTTTAAATTAAGCAGAGACGAGGATTTCTCGTCTCTACTTAATGGCTATATCTTTATTTCGGAAGTATTCCTTTATACATAATGTTTTATTTTCATATATCTGACCCAGTTTCGAATGGAGCTGGTCCATTTCTTTGTTGCTTCATAAGTTGACAGATAAAGCGTTTTCAAAAGTCCTGTATCGGTATTCCCTTTAAACTCATCAATTATGATTGTATCTTTCAGAAGGGGACAGAAATAGCAAGAATTGCAAAGAATTTATTTTATAATACGTGTACAATAGTATCAACAAATCGTTTTTGAGGTGAGATTATGGAAGAAATCAGAGTACAGGGAGCAAG
>DBKX01000172.1:0-3319 GCA_002297865.1 Lachnoclostridium sp. UBA739 | reverse complement strand
AGTTTAGCAATTCCAAAAAATAAATTAGTAGCCATGACAGGCATTAGCGGCTCTGGAAAATCCAGTCTAGCGTTCGACATCCTATTTGAAGAGGGGAAAAACCAGTATTTACGTTCCATCGGAATTCTGTCAGGACTGGATAATGAAGACCGTTTTGATATGTTACAAGGCATAGGGCCAACAGTAGCAGTTCGCCAGAATACGATACGTCAAAATAATCCTCGGTCTACGGTCGGTTCCAAGACAAGAATTCTCAACCAGCTGGCACTAATGTATGCCAGTGATGGAAAGGATCGTGACGGATGTGCAACTCATCTTTCGCCAAGTAATTTCCTTTATACAACAGCAGAAGGAATGTGCATCTGCTGTCAAGGCAAAGGCGCCGATTATAAGATTTTACTGGAACAGCTCATACCAGACAAATCTACAACACTTTTTGAAGTATATGAGAGACTCAAGGTAACCTCTGGATTTATGCGTATTCTTAGGAAGAAATACGGTACTCATTTTGATACCCCATTTTGGGAGTTGACAGAAGAAATTCAAGATGAAGTAGTGTATGGAACTTACGAAAATGGAAAACAAAGCTATTGTATTGAACGGATTCTTAGAAATTCGTTCGAAAAGGGGGAGGATGTAGAAAAAGTCTACGCCAAAGCAACCTGCATGGACTGTAACGGAGAACGCATTTCCGATGATGCAAGAAATGTACTGCTTTGTGGAAAAAGCATCGGTCAGTTAGGGCAGATGACGCTTACTGCACTTCTGGATTTCCTAAGACAAATTCCAAGGGAAACGTTATCACAATTTAGCAGAAATGTGGTAAAGGACGTCCAAATAACGTTAGAAAACGGGATTCATTTTCGGTTAGGCCACCTTAGTTTATATCGCGAGATATCTACTTTGAGTGGTGGTGAGTTGCAACGTTTATATTTGCATCTTCACCTAAAGTCAGAGCTGAATTCTTTGATTTATGTATTCGATGAGCCAATGGCGGGCCTTCATCCATCGGAAAAACAGGGTATTATGGAAGCAATCAAGCGGTTGCGGGACATTGGGAATACGGTAATTGTAGTGGAACATGATAAAGAAATGATTTGCCAGGCAGACCATATTATTGAGATAGGACCAAAAGCGGGCATTGAAGGTGGGGAGGTAACCTATGTAGGTGATTACAAAGGTTATTTAAATAGTGAAACTATCCTAAGTCAGTTTTTGTGGGGGTGTTTAGCAATTCACCAACGGAAAAGCAGAAAAGATGTATTAGATATGGAAGATTCTCTGATTCTGCGACACGCCAATACCCATTATCTTAAGGATGTAACAGTAGCAATTCCGTTACATGCTATGGTAGGGGTTGCCGGAGTATCTGGAAGTGGGAAAAGTTCACTGATTGAAGAAACCTTATTGCCTCGCCTAGCAAGTGCTCAAAAATACGGCTTTGCCGCTGATATAGAAGGAACAGAAAGAATCAGCAGCTTTGTTAAGATTTCACAAGAACCAATCGGTAGAAGCTCAAGTTCAACCCCTGCGTCCTATATAGGAATCTGGGATAAAATACGAGGACTGTTTGCAGAACAGGCAGACGCCAAACAGAAAGGACTTTTGCCAGGACATTTTTCCTTTCACTCTAAGGGCGCATGCTCAGATTGCGGCGGCAGTGGCTTTGAACGAATATTTCTGACATCGGATTTCTCAGTAGGTATGACTTGTCCGACTTGCCATGGAACACGATATCAGAAGGAAAGTCTTTCTGTAAAATATCTTGGAAAGACCATTGCAGAGGTTTTGGCGTTAAGCGTTACAGATGCAGTTTCATTTTTTGAAGGGGAAAAAAGTATTGTAAAGCCTTTAAGAATTCTGGAACAGATGGGCATGGGTTACTTAACACTTGGTCAACCAACCTCTTCCCTAAGCGGCGGGGAGGCACAGCGAGTAAAGCTTGCCAAAGAACTAGGAAAAACCCGTAAAGGGAATGTGTTATACATTATGGATGAACCAACCACAGGGCTTAGTGTATACGACATAGCCTTACTGATGAAACTGCTGGATCAGCTCGTGGAAAATGGAAACTCAGTTATTGTCATCGAACATAATGTGGAAGTGCTGAAAAGATGTGACTATATCATAGAACTAGGGCCTGAAGGCGGTGACTTGGGCGGTCAGGTAATTGCAGAAGGAACACCGGTGCAGTTGGCGGAAAATGAAAATTCAAATACAGGGAGGTATCTTAGATGAATCTAAAAACCAAGATGGAAAGGCTGATACAGAATAGCTACGGAAATATGGCAGGTATGGTTGTGAAAAAGAAAGGTGATATTGTCTACGAAAAGTATTATAACGGCTACACCGAAGACAATCCTATTCACATTTTCTCGGTGACAAAAAGCATTGTTTCTATCTTAATCGGTATCGCTTTGGATAAGAAGCTGATTCACAGCGAAAATGATAAGGTTCTGGACTATTTTCCAGATTATGAAGTGAAACGTGGGGAGAAAACGATTCAGGAGATAACGTTGTATCATCTAATGACGATGACCGCTCCATATCGGCAAAAGAAGGATAATTATACGGAATTTTTTACGAGTGATGACTGGGTTCGGTATGCACTTGACCATCTAGGCGGCCGTGATAAGATTGGAGAGTTTCGATATGCGCCTTTGATTGGGCCAGATATTTTGACAGGGATACTGGTTAAGGTGACGGGAAAATCGGTGTTGGAATTTGCCACGGAAGAGTTGTTTGCACCTTTGGGCATTGTGGTGGACGGAAATGTCAGGTTCCAGGATAAGGAGGAGCAGCTTGAGTGGTATGAGAAAAGGGATGTGAAAGGATGGGTTGCTGATCCTCAAGGAGTGAATACGGCTGGCTGGGGGCTTACGTTGAAAGTAAGAGATATGGCGATGATTGGGCAGTTGTACTTGGATAGTGGACGTTTTGATGGGAGACAGATTGTGTCGGAGGATTGGGTTAAGGAATGTACGACGGTTAAGAGTAGATGGGAGAAAATGGGGTATGGATATCTGTGGTGGATTATTGATGAGAAGGAAAGATGTTATGCTGGATTGGGCGATGGAGGGAATGTGATATATGTAAATGAGGCGAAGGAGATGGTTGTGGCGATTGGGTCGGTGTTTGATAAGGGGGCTAAGGATCGGGTGAAGCTGATTCGGGAGTATGTGGAGAAGGTGTTTTGAGAATTTAATGAGGAGGCGGTGGCATTGTGATAGTATTTTGAATAGGAAATGTAGAAAGATTAGACGGAGGGCAACGTTGGTTAAAAAGAATTTTAACTACAATTATGCATTTCTGTTTTATG
>DBKX01000113.1 GCA_002297865.1 Lachnoclostridium sp. UBA739 | reverse complement strand
AAGAAATCTTTTAATTTTGACTTATAATCCTCATACGTATTATACTTATACACAATCTCACGAAGCCAATTCATGAAATTATGAAGTGCTTCTTTCTTATCTCCTAAGGTTATATCACTTCCATCATTTCGCTTTGAAATGTAAATATCAAGACAGCCGTAGAATTCACCATTAAGGTTACCTTCTTCATTCTTGCCAAACCACTGTTCATAGCTTTCTCCTAATGCTTCTACGAGTTTTCCTGTCCAGTCTTCATAACTGGAAATCTCTGTTTTGTGCTCCTCCCCAGTCTTTTGGGTTTGCCAGATTGGATTATTCTTGCCTTCACCTAAATTACTGCCTGACTCAAAGTCCCAACTATATTCATCCACATCTTTGATTGCTTTTAAAATGTTCTCCACATTACTAGCAACTGTCTCTGAGTCACTTTTTCCTGTTTCAAGTCCTGGCTTTAGCATCTCATTCAGTTTTTCTATGGCATCCTCTATTTTCTCTTGATCACCGTTCTTAATATCTCCTTCCCAATCATCACATTCCACCCAGAAATTAATCTGTTCTTTTTGGTAACTTACCTCCCCACGTCCACTGTCAGTATGGATACAGAAATCAAATTTTTTGTCAGCCTTTCCCTCTATCTTCACAGAATCATGAAACTGGAAACTTCCTGCAGCCACTCTTACATTTCCATTCAGATTAAGTGTTGTGCCACTATAGTAGATTGTCTGTGCTGCTGCCTCGTCGCATAGGCTGATTTCAAGATTACTATATTTGTGGTTAAAAGCACCATTCTCTAATGTAATGGCTTCGGAACGACTTATCACGACTTCGTAATTTGCCCTTTCATCATCTATACTTGCAAGAGCCGATGCAATATCGCCATAACGTTTCTCTGTATAACGTTCTTCACCTTCTGAAACTTCCACCTCTTCTGGTATGTTTTTACGGACTTGAACTGGTTTTGCATACATTTGAGCTCCCCAGCCAACTGCCTCAACAATGAATTGTGCAAGGTCATCATTTTCCTTAACTGATACGCTCTCCTGATTCATAATATCATGCATGTAGTTATCGTTATACCATAACCCCGTCACACTTTCTTCATCATCGTTTGCAAAATAGGCGCGTTCCACAATATTTTTTACCATGAGCTGAACATTTTCTTTGGTAAACTCTATATCTGTTCCATCACTATTCACTGGATAGGAACATCCTATATTCTCTTCTCGTTCCTCCCAGCCAGTTACAAAATCTGCTCCACCATAGATTAAAAGGATGCCTTTCGCATACTTGTTCACGTCAGACAGCTCAGAATCTGTTACTTCATGGGCGAAATCGCACCCACCATTTTCCGAAAGTTCTGGCAAAACTGCCTTGCAGCAGCCTACGAAATCTAAGATTCCTGTCATATGTCCACTTAAAAGTTCATATCTGTGACAAAGATCTTTTGTTCTGTACATAACACATTCCAGAGCACGATCTACACCTTCTTCGCTATCCAGGTCTTCTCCTGCCAATTCATTACTGTAGCCTTGATCCGCTCTCCACGTTGTAATCCATTCCAGGAGATAAGTAGCAAATTCATCACTTTTTGCGTCATCCTCCAGATAGGAAATGGCATCACTGAACCCATTATCCGTCTGTCTATCTTCTTGTATGTATCCTTGTAAAGTTGTTAAAGTTCCCTTCAATATCTCTTTTGTTGTACTTGTTTCTAATGCTAGAAATGTCTCTAATGCAGACCTTGCATCCTGTGCATTTCCATTAAGACAATTCACTTTTGCATGCACCATTACACATCCAACATTGGATAATGGTGTAACCATGCTAAGACAAAACACAAGTAACACACTAAGAAATCTTTTCAATTTTCTCATATTCTCCTCCTTACTTAGTAAACATTACCTTGTTTAAGTAACCTATTGATCATTTTAGTATTTATTACCATTATATTTATTATAGCATGAATCGACTATAATGTGCATCCATTTCTTTCACATAATTTATAGCTCGAAACATGTTCTAAGCTACTACTTTACTATATGATGGCGAGAGCAGACTGTGATCCGAATTTTGTCTAACGCAATCGAATTCTTGTACTTTTTACTTGACACCATACTGGAATCAAATCAGTCCAGTAAAGCAAAACAACGGCCTCACAAGTCAAACTTGAGAAAACCGTTGTTCTTTTCCTTTATGAAAATAATCCTTGAAAGAAATCTGCAACCTTACTAAAAAAGTTACAAACCTTATTCCATAGTCCATCTGTATCAATCTCTATCTTTGATAACTTATTATAGAGATCCTTTACCTGTGTCTTCAATGTACTCATATCCAAATCAAGCTTAGAAATCTTGGACATAACATCAACAATCTTCTGCTTGGATTCATCGGAAAGTTTAATATCTAATTCCTTACAAGAATCATCTACTGCACTCATAATTTCAGCAGGTTTTGATAATTTTCCTTCCACAACTTTCTGTTTTACCAGTGCCATAAGTTCACCAGCAGTTTCTTTTCCTTCATCGTCTCCTCCAAGATCACCACTTAGCTCGTCGCCAAGCTCACCTGTTAATACAAGTTCATTGGTTGCCGCATCTATACTGTCCTTTGACACATCCGTTCCTGTCATTTCCGCGTACGCCTTAATAGTACCTACTAAAGCTGCTGTTCCAGTTAAGTTAAATGGTCCTGCCACAACAACGTCTGCATCTACAATGCCTGCTGTCACTAATGCATTACAGTACATGACATCCGTACAATAATTGATATTATGAGTTTCTACAGAAATTCCAGAATCCGCCTTTGCTTGTGTCACAAGCACAGAAGACAAAGCCTTTGTTCCAATTACAGAATCTGACAAGTAGTCTCCTAAATATTCGTGTTCCTCTTGATTGGTTACCGTAACCACTTTATACTGCTCCATTTTATCCTGCTCCACACCTAATAAGTCTAAAACAGTATTCTTTTGTGATGGTGTAAGATCTGCCCCTAGTGCAAGATAAGGTGTATCATTAAAATCCAGTGTATCGGCAAAAACACCCATGCCAGGCAACATGCAAATCATACTCACAACCAGCAGCATACTGATTATTCTTTTCTTCATGTCGCAATCCTCCTTTTGTTCTTCCTATTTTAACACAATTATAAGGAAAACAAAAGTAAATTGCAGTTTACTTAAAATTCGATGCAGTTGCATGTTTTGCCAGAATATAATAGGACTCTGTAAAATGTGGATGTTCCAATCCTCCAATAGCCGATGAAATAAGAGCAGACTTAGCACTTTCATAATGGTCTGCCATATTAAGTTCCACTACAAAACGATAATTTGAAATCTTACCAGCCATCAAAGCTGCTAGTACCTGCATAAAGTAACAAGGTGACTGACAAACCTCAAAATCCCATCCCCAAAAAGCGGTTCCATTGTATCTAGTAATTCTGCCATAAGGTAATGCATTGGAAGGTATTTTAGCAATTGCCCCTTCTCTGCTGTCCTTTGAAGTTCCTCTGTTTATAATTGTGATGTCATCCTTAGAACCATCGCCATGACAAGAGCAAGTAAACGTATATGCTTTATTTCTTGTAGTAAAGACTTTACCAAACTCTGCAATCGTATCTTCCATTCCAAATGTATCCGGGTTATAATCACTGATAGCAGTTAAGTCTTCCCACTCCTTCTCATATTTATCTGCAATACTTTCTGTACTTGTCCTGCCGTAACGCTTAAATCCCCATACACTACAAGGAAGAAAAGGAACAAAATCATCTTTGTTTACAAGATTGAAAATACTTGTGTATTTTGCAGTTGTAGTTGCACTCTTTGTAGTTGTATTTGGAGTTGCAAATGTATAAGCATAAGTAGTATTTCCTGCATCTGTAAGTTTTGCTGCTAAAATGTTAGCAACTGCTGCTCCACGAGAATGTCCCACTACCCAATACGCCTTCGCATTGCTTCCAGAGCAGTAATTGGATACATAAGTCTTAATATATCGTTGCACACGAGTTGCCGCAACATCAAACCCTTTATGATTGGAAGAATCGGTCCAATCTGAATAACTGCTATACTTAGCCGTTGTACCAATATCAAAATTACTTGCCCACTGCTCTATTCCGCCGCCTGTTCCTTTAATGGAAACGGTGATTATATCTTTTGTAACACCGTTATATGTTACCGTTCTATGGCCAATAAAAAATTTTATAAGATCATTATCCGAATAGCTGTTTATCAAGTCATAGGATTTTACATCTGACATTCCCTGGTAACTCATAAGCGAAGGCAAATTAAATGTCCTTCCACTCGCTTCATCCTGAATATTAAATTCATATGCTAGATTTGCATACACAGAAGATGCTTTGCAAAGCTGGCTGTTAAATGTAGATGGTGTTTTAAAAAATGCTCGGTAGTCAATTGCATACGTAACCCGTGAATTAATATTAAATCCATCATTCTTAATGGTTCCAATAAATGAATTATCATTTGGCTTAGGATCGATAGAGTCGCTTACACCATCGTAATCAGTATCTTTATCTGTTACAGCTAACGTTTTAACCGATGCTGTTTTTATTCTGTCAAGTATAGAATCTGAAGTTTCATTTTCATCAATTACAAAATAGGTTCCGCCCTCCGTTATGTTTGCACTCACATTTTTCAGTATTACCTTTGTATCTAAATATGTAATTTCGCCGTCTTTGTAATGAGCTATTTTATATCCTTTTACTTGCTTAAAAGTGGATTTTAGACAAGTAAAAGATAATTTCATATCAAAACCATTTTCATATTCTGAAACAATCTCAATAGGAAGTCCAACCATTTTGTCTTCTAATTCTCCTAATACTACTGTGGAACTTTCTATTCTTACTCTTCGTTCCATTAAACCTGGCAAGTCTCCAGAAAGACTTGGAATTGCTTCATTCTTGCTAGAACTTAAAACTTCTTCAATATTGCTCTTCTTTAGGACTTGCGAGAAAAGCTTCTTGCAGTCCTTTTGAATATCTTTGCTAAATTTCTTTAATGGACTAAGATTTAATTCCACTTCCTCACCGTCTAATAATCCATCATTATCACTGTCGCTTAAAATAGGGGATGTCTTATATACATTCACCTCATCTCCATCTGACAAGCCATCTTCATCTGTATCTGCTTTCAAAGGATTCGTGCCAAGCTGAATTTCTAAAATATTAGATAGTCCATCCTGATCCGCATCTTCCTCTGCATCTGATATACCATTTCCATCTGTATCAGTGTTGAGGGGATCTGTCTTCAATTTCATAATCTCCCAATAGTCAGACAATCCGTCCCCATCGGTGTCTGCCTGTGTTTTGTCCGTTCCAAAATACTCTTCCAGATAATCCTTAAGCCCATCACCGTCTGTATCCGCCAACTGTGATTCAGCAGCTTCTGTGCCTGATTCTGCTTTTACAGGAATCCCGTGAATACTTGTAGCAGTCAAAATCAATGACATGAAAACTGCAGTACTTCTAAAATACTTTTTTCTCATAATAATATCCTTCCCTTCTTACCATTTTACTCTTTTATTGTAAGATAAAATGACGGATATTGACAAGGGAATTTCTTAAAATGTCTTGTTCGATTTTGCAAAATGTAGTGGTTCTTTTTTAATGCAACACAAAATATGACACAAAAAATAAAACCCTGTGAATGCAAGGGTTTTAGAACGGAGACGGTGGGATTCGAACCCACGTGCCTGTTAAGGCAAAACGATTTCGAGTCGCTCTCGTTATGGCCTCTTCGATACGTCTCCACAATATTTTGCTTTTCTCCACTTATCTCTGGCTAAACTTCACAATCAATAGTTCCACTGTCATCTGGTCTGTCATGAAACCAGTTTTAACCTGTGCTTCCATCTCCGCACAGTCTTTTAAGTTTTCGATCAAACCTTGCTTTGTAAAATTATCTGCCTGAGACATATACTTCTGTACTGCAAATGGCGGTACGCCAACTTTCTTAGCAACCTCATTGCGATTCTGCCCTTTCAGTTCTTTGATTTGCAACAGAATGTTAAAATGTCTGGTGATTAAAAATAAAATTGACATTGGTTTTTCTCGTAAAGTCAACAAATCGTAATAAAGATCCAGTGCCTGCCTCTGTTTTCTAGAAGCAATTGCATCTATCATCAAAAAAATCTGATTCGACACCTGTGTCACACAGACTGCATCAATATCTTCTACTGTGATAACCTCTTTATCCATCGCATAACAGATGAGCTTCTCAACTTCCTGCACCATACCTTCCATGTCTGTACCAGACTTATTCAGAAAATACATCAAGGTATCTCTTGTTATCTTCTTCCCGCTACGCTTTAGAAGTTGAGCAACCCAAAGCTGAATATCTTTCTCATCCATGCCATTCATCTCAGATATATATCCGACTTCTTTCACCGCTTTATAAAGGCGGTTACGCTTATCTACTTCCGATTCCACGAATATCATATAACAATAATCTGGCATCGTTCTGATATAATCTGCCAATTCATTGGAAGACTTGAATAATCCACTGTTCTCTATTAATATCAAACGACGTTCACTGAAAAACGGTAAAGTCTCTGCGACTTCGATTATCTTGGGAATCTCAATTGACTTGCCTTCGAAATAAGTATAATTCATAGTATCCTCATCGCCGATAATACCCGTCTTTAACTTATTCTTGTATAGTTTTTTCAAATACTCTTCTGTACCATACAGCAAATAACATTGCTTAAACTGATTCTGCTTGATATGTTCTTTTATAATTTGCATAAGGCACTCCTAACTGCTCAATTGACATTCCTTTTGTTTCCCTAACGGAAATACCTATACTATTTTAACCATAATTGTGAAAAGAATCAAGTACTAATTTTAATTTGTGTCATATTTCGCATATTTATTGCGTTAATGGAGATAGGTTTCAATACCATATCTGCTTCCACTAACATTTATGGTCAACGCACCTTTTTCATCTGTACGCCATACTTTCGTGTTACTTTTCTTTAGCCGCTCTAGTAGTTCCTTGTGCGGATGTCCATACCTATTTTTCTTACCACAGGAAATAACCGCCACTCTTGGTTTTATCTTCTCTAACCACTCCCCACAGGTAGAACCTTTCGAACCATGATGGGCTACTTTTAATACGTCGTATTGTTTCTCTAGCACTCCCTTGGAACTTAGGATACTCTTCTCTCCAATCTCATCTACATCCCCAGTAAGCAGCATGCGAAAAGAAGTATACGATAACTCAAGTACAAGAGAAGAAGAATTGCGATCTGCCGTTTTGAATTCAAAGGATGGATGTAAACATTTTAAACTAATCTGCCTGGTCTTTATTTGCTGGCCCTGTTCCATATATGCAACACGTATTCCTGCCTGTTTTGCCATAGAGACCATTGCTTGATATGCCTCATCCACATAATTTAAATGAGGAAGTACAAGATTCTGTATCTTCACACTGCCAGGTTCATGGCTCATCTCTATCAGCTCTTGCACCCCATTCATATGATCCTCATCCATATGGCTTACGAAACAATAATCCAGCTTTTTGACGCCTTTGTACTTTAAAAATGGTGCAATTCGATAAGTACCTGCTGCTTTCACACTGGTACTTCCTCCATCCACCAGACAAGTAACCCCCTCTCTAGTCTCTATAAAAATACTGTCCCCCTGCCCGACATCTAGCATCGTAATAA
>DBKX01000075.1 GCA_002297865.1 Lachnoclostridium sp. UBA739 | reverse complement strand
TAATTTTTTCAGTTAAATCATTAATATATCCGGCCCTTTTTAGCAAAACACTCTTTCTCCATTGATAGCATCCAACAATTCCCCCTAAAATTACCAACACAACAGATAATACAGATGTAATATCTGAAATTGATATTTCACTTGTAAAAGTCACTTTTATTCCTCCCTGATAAAATTCGATTTATCTTTTTAGTAACACACACTAACTACAAAAAATAATATTCCTTACTTCTTTTACTAGATGTTCAACAACTGCTCTAATAACTTGATTCCATCCATACCATACATCCATTTGGTATCTTTTATATCGTTTGGCATAGCTGGCGAAATATTCGTGTGTACATAAAATGCATCTATACCAGCAGCCCTCGCACCAAGAATATCACAAGTATAATCATTGCCAATCATTACTGCCTGCTCTTTCTTAATATCAAACTTCTCAATTGCTTTCTCATAAAAACGTATGTCTGGTTTCATAACGCCAGCATCGGATGAAAACAGAATTCCATCAAAATATTTCTTAATGTCTAGATAATTCATCTCGTATTCAGTGAATATCTGTTGTGCATTGGAAAGCAAGTACACTTTTTTCTGCTTTGCTTTTAATGTCTCAAGCATCGTAACGATATTCGGATATAGTTTAATATAGTTTAAGGATAAAATACGGAAAAACTGGCCTGCATGAACAGCGAGTTCCATGGATGCCTGAATACCTTTCTTTTCAAAAAGTGCCTGAAAAGCTCTTTCTAAAACAATTTCTGGATATGAATCCTTAAAACTGCCTAGCTTTTCTTTTGCTTCCTCTCGTAAATAATGTTCTTCATCCAAATAAGCATTTTTAAGCTCCTCTGGAGTATAATCTGCCCCGTAATAACCATAGAAAACAGAGCATTTTCGCCATACTTCAATGTCTTCTTCATCTGTTCTGATGTCAACTAAAGTTCCGTATAAGTCAAATAAATAAGTCTGATACATAATATCTTAGCCTCCCAAATGGTTTTTCCTAATTTGTCAAAATGTCCGCAATATCATCAAAACATATTTTCGTGTTTACAATCTTCACGATTCTGCTGCTTAAATCAATCCGCGACACCATTCCTTTTACCTTCACATACTCACCGTCTTGAAAATACACCACGGTAGCAATATCATTTTTCTCTAGCATTTGCAGTTTCCGATCTAACTCTTCCTTCTGTTCCTCAGACAGTTCCATTCGTGGAACTACGATGCGCTCTTTTTCCTTAAGCATTTCTTGAAATCCTTTAAGCGCCGCAAATGGCATAAACTGCTTTGCCCTGTCTTCTCTAGGCATCTTTCCTCGTTTAGTCGCCACTTTTATGACCTCCAATCTGCCGATTTCTTTCCATAGTCGTTCCTGCATCCTGCAGATCCATTCCTCGCACCAGTGCATTCTTTCCAAACTTTTTCTTAATCTCTAACGCCGCCTTTTGTAATTTTCGGTCACGAACAATTTCTTTCACATTAGTAAACAAATCGTATTGTTCGTACACTTCATCTCTTACATTATGAAACGTTAAATTCATTCTTCTAATCGGAAGATTGCGGTCTAGAATACGACTATAAAGTTCCACAACATAAGGCATAATTGCGTGAGTGGAACTGGTGCATACAGTCATAGAAGCGGTTCCTTTGGCATGAGGCTTTTGAATCTCATTGGAATATCCCACATCCAAACTAATGGATTCCGTAACAAGCCCCTTATCGAGCAGTTCCAAACAAAGATTATCTGTCATTTCTTTGATAATAAGCAAACCTTCCTGGAAGTCGTAGTCTCGTGGCAAAACCTGACCACTGGATATGGAAGTACTTTTGGTTGTGTACGTTTTAATATCATGGATCGTTGTAATTTCCCGTCCCCAGGCATGGTCAATTAACAATTCCGCATCAATACCAAACATGTTATAAAGAATCTCTTCGTCTGCCTTTGCCACATCCTCCATGGTTAAAATTCCAATGGATTCTAACCGACGCACTGTTCCTTTTCCCACACGCCAAAAGTCATTTAAAGGTCTGTGTCTCCATAATGTTTTACAATATAACTCCTCATCCAGATAACCGATATTGTCTTTCACATGTTTTGCCGTAATATCTAGCGCAATTTTTGCCAGATACAGATTCGTTCCAATTCCGCAAGTAGCTGTTACGCCAGTTTCATTACGGATATCATCCATTATTTTCACCGCAAGTTCTTTCGCCGTTAACTGATACATATCCAAATAGTCGGTAACGTCTAAAAATGCTTCATCTATAGAATACACATGTATATCTTCTTTTGCAATATAGCGAAGATAGATTGCATAAATATTAGCTGAATACTCCATATAAAGTCTCATTCTTGGAGGTGCCTTAATATATTCTATAGTTCCTGGTATTTGAAAGACCCTGCAACGGTTCGGAACTCCTAATTCTTTCATGGCAGGAGAAATGGCGAGGCAAATAGTCTTTTCACTTCTTTCTGGATCTGCAACAGCAAGATTCGTTGTCAGTGGGTCAAGTCCACGCTCGACACACTCCACAGATGCATAGAATGATTTTAAGTCAATGCATAGGTACATTCTATTTTNNTGATGTGATGTTATTATATTATTTTCATCCAAATAATTCATAGCCATTTCTCCTTTTCTCAAATATCAAAAAGACGATAAATAACTTGTCCGTATTATTTATCGTCTCTTCTTTTGGACCTACATTATGATTTCACAGTAGATTCCTGTATCTATTATGTTGATTTTACCTCAAATGCAGTCTAGATTACTCAGCTTCTTTTTCGCTAATTCCAAGTATTTTATAGATTTGTTCTGCACGTTCCTTAGTAGAACCAGTAATGGCTGTATAGGATACATTTTCTGCATCTAAAAATTGTCTAATCGCATCATCAATAGACTTAGCAAGTTCCTCATCCTGCCATCTGACACCATCTTTCTTATAACCAAATTCCCTAGGTACAAAGAAAATATGATCATACTTAGCGATATCTCTTAATGCTAGTCCATAAAGATCTTTCAAAATTTCAATTTCTTTTACCGTGCGTTTTTTATCGCCAAGCATAAACCTCGCATATACATAAGGAATAAATGTGGCATAATCTGTTACAGCATATTCAAACTCATCTAAAGAATCCTCTAACATCTTTTGTCCTAGATAGATTCCATACTGCTCAGAAATGGTTTCAATCATTCCTTTTTCTTTCAAATATTCTGTGCTATATTCAGAGACGGCACCAACATTGTAACCCTTCACTTTTAAGTCAACATAAATCTGCTGCATTAGCGTTGTTTTTCCACATCTTGGTCCACCTAAAATCGCAATTCTTGTAGGCATTTTCTTATATTCCTCCAATTAAATCAAATAAATACGCCCCATTATAACACAAAACGATGAATAAAAATATAGTCTTTTCAATTTTTTTCACATATT
>DBKX01000065.1:1264-7681 GCA_002297865.1 Lachnoclostridium sp. UBA739 | reverse complement strand
CTGAAGTCTTAAATCCCGCCCAAAACTGGAAGATAGATACTCTTGGAAAATCACATTCCGTCCAAGATACTTTTTCACTTCTTCTCTGTTCTGGCACAAATACACCTGCTGACCAAAGGAGCCACAGCATTCTTTGACTACCATAGGATACCCGAGACACTCTTCTATGCTTTCAAGAAATTTCGTGTCTGTATACCCAATATTTTCGTAGGTCATCGGACTAAACCACGTTCTCGGCATTGGAATGTTAGCCTTTTCCAATGCGATATGGGTTAATGCCTTATCATCACACATTCCGATGGCTTCTGCACTATTAAATACACGATATCCTCTTGCTTCCAACAGCCTGGCCAGCTTAATATCCTTGTCCCAGAACAGAATAAAATCAATGTCTGCTTCTTTTTTAACTCCTGCTCCTAGACAGGTCATTAAATCTACATTTGTCTTAAGCACTAGTTCTATCTCTGTCTTACGGGCAGCCTCCATCAACCATCCATACAATTCCTTAAACTTTTCTGACATCAAAAAGTGATTTACAACCAAATATCCTTTCATCTTATGTCTCTCTCCAATCTTACCTTGCTTCTCCCTAAAATTATTGCCCCATAGATAGCAATCCATCCATGAGGCAACAACACTTTCCTTATACATACTCGTCAATATATTCTTCTAGCTGTTCCATAGACATAATAACCTTACGAGGTTTTGTTCCCTCTTCTTCTCCTACGACTCCTGCATCATATAGCTGGTCCATAATACGAGATGCACGGTTAAATCCTATCTTGAATACACGCTGCAGCATACCAATGGATGCCTTATCTTTCTCAATAATAAACTTAGCTGCTTCTAAGAAATACTCGTCTCTATCGTTAGAAGGTCCTCCTGCAGAAGCTGCTGCCTTTGTCTGAGATGATATTTTTTCTACAATTGCATTATCATACGTAGCGGCTACATCTCTTGTCAAGAATTCCACTACAGAACTAACTTCCTGGTCGGATACAAATGCACCTTGCACACGAATTGGTTTTGCAAAACCTGCTGGATAGAATAGCATATCACCTTTACCAAGTAATTTTTCTGCTCCAGCACTATCAATGATAGTTCTGGAATCCACTGCTGATGATACGGAAAATGCAATTCTGGAAGGTATGTTCGCTTTGATAACGCCAGTAATGACATTGACAGATGGTCTTTGTGTTGCGATTACAAGATGAATTCCAGCAGCTCGTGCCAACTGAGCAAGACGGCAAATGGATTCTTCTACTTCTCCTGGTGCAACCATCATAAGATCTGCCAGCTCGTCTACAATAATAACTATCTGTGGCATTTTCTTATACTTCTCATCATCTAAGTCTTCTACCTTCTCAACCTTTGCATTATATCCTTTCAGATCTCGAACTCCCAATTCAGCAAATTTCTGATAACGCTCTGTCATCTCGATAACTGCCCAATTTAACGCTCCAGATGCTTTCTTAGGGTCCGTCACTACAGGAATTAACAGGTGTGGAATACCATTGTATACACTAAGCTCAACTACCTTTGGATCAACCATAATCAGTTTTACATCATCTGGATGGGCTTTATACAAAATACTCATAATTAATGTATTAATACAAACAGATTTACCAGAACCTGTAGCACCTGCAATCAGCAAGTGAGGCATCTTGGCAATATCTGATACAACCGTCTTTCCAGCAATATCTTTCCCTACTGCAAATGCGATATTAGATGAGTGCTTCTTAAACTCAGAACTTTCTAAAAGTTCACGAAGCATAACTGCTGTATTTTCCTTATTCGGAACTTCTATTCCAACCGCAGCCTTTCCTGGTATTGGTGCTTCAATACGTACATCTGCCGCTGCAAGATTCAGCTTAATATCATCTGCAAGACCCGTAATTTTACTTACTTTCACTCCTTGTTCTGGGTGGAGTTCATAACGAGTAACAGATGGACCACAGCTTACATTGGTAATCGTCACTTTAACACCAAAGCTTTCCAATGTCTGATGAAGCTTCCACGCAGTATCTTTTAATTCCTGATCTGACATACCTGCCCCAGTATTCACTGGCTTTTTCAATAACTCCGTACTTGGACTCTGGTATGGAACATCAATAACTGTATTTTCTTTTATGGTCTGAATATCTGCTATATCAGAGCCCTTCACGATATCCTCTTTTGGTTCTGACATATTCTCACTTTTATGCACTTTGGTGCTTGCCTGTCCACTTGGCTTCATATCAGTTTTTTTATCTAAACTTCCACTTTCTCGTACCGAAGAATGTACCTTGGTAACTTCCTGTGGTTCAACCATATCTTCTGGTTCAATTGCATCATAATTCATGATTTCCGCTGATGTTTCAATCTCATTGGAAACTTCCATCTTAACATCTGCCCCAAACTTTGTGTTTGAAGGATTTATCTCTTCCAAGTCTGTTTCCATCTTAGCATTGACAGGATTAAATTTATTCTTTAATTCTTCCTCATAAACAGGCATAGACTCATCGTTCTTTGGTACTTCTGCCCGAACAATAGACATGGTATCAATTCCTGATGGAGTAATTTCCTCCATATCAACAGATGTTTTCTTTTTACTCTTTCGCCCAAGTTTTTCCTTCTTTATTACACCGTTCTGATCCACCGATTCTTGTGCCTTCGGCTTCACTGGGTCTGGTATAGGTTCTCTTTCAATGGTAAATGTTTTTGCTTTTCTTTTAACAGGCGCCTGCTTCTGTACCGGCGTATTTCTTTCATATTCTTCTCGCTGAACACGTCGATACTCTTTCATTTCCTGCATTTTCTGATAGCCACGTTTTCCCATCGGAGCAAAAAACAGTTTTTCGGTAATGAACATACAAAGAAGCAGCCCGATTCCTATTAGGATTACAACAGATGCAATTTCATCAAAACAGTAGCATAGCGCTCCACTGATAAAGCCACCTATCATTCCTCCACCTAGGCGGCTCTNNGACGCCTCATAATATGCCAAGATGTGAGTTCCTTTTTCATACGATGTATAAGACAGTTGTAGAAGCGCCATTAATACAACCATCAATACGATGACGCTAATTAATTTTCTTCTTGCCTTTCGACTACCTTTATTCGACAAGTAAAATGCCATGCCAATAAAAATACCAAATGGCAAAATATAATTCATAAAACCAAACAGCCCAAAAAATAAGCGACTTACCCAGACGCCAAAGATTCCGCACATATTGAAATTACTTAGAATTAGCAAAATACAGAAGACCAGCGTAAATACAATGGTAATCTCATCCTGATATGGTTTCAGTCCTTCGTCTTTTTCTACTTTTCTTTTGCGGGTTGCTGGCTTTCTCCCTTTTTGGTTTGCCATAAAACTCGTTCCTCTTCCTATTATATGTACTGCGAATGCATGTACAATTTATTTATATTCAAAAAAAGACATTCCTATGACCAAATTCATAGGAATATAAAACAATGCTACCCTCAAGAGTCAACAAATGTAAAATAGATTCAAAGTGTAGTCAATCTACACTCTGAATCTATTTTATTATACAGGGATTAATTTCTAATTGCAAGTAAAACTACTTACAATCCGAACATTCTTTCGATTTTTTTCTTTCATCAATCATGGAATGTAATTTTTCCAACGCTTGTTGAATACCGCCTACTTCATTAATAATACCTTTCTCAACCGCTTCTCTTCCAACTAAAATAGAACCAATGTCCTTAGTAAGCTGAGTTGTTTCCAGCATTAATGCTTTAAAATGTAAGTAATCAATATTGGAATGTGCACAAACGAAATTGATAATTCTATCCTGAATGCGTTCCATGTACTCAAAGGACTGGGTTACTCCAATAACCATTCCTGTCACACGAACCGGATGAATAATCATGGTTCCCGTAGGAACGATAAAGCTGTAGTCCGTTGACGTAGCCAAAGGTACACCAATCGAATGACTTCCACCTAAAACAAGAGACACTGTTGGTTTACTTATAGAAGCAATCATTTCTGCAATAGCAAGCCCCGCTTCCACGTCTCCACCAACTGTGTTGATAAGGATTAGTACACCATCCACATCCTTACTGTCTTCGATTGCAGCAAGCTGTGGCAAAATATGATCATACTTTGTTGTCTTATGAGTTGGCGCACTGCATTCATGCCCTTCCACTTCACCAATGATAGAAATGAGATGTATTTTGTAATCCTGCTGATTACTGTCCAGCATCACTTGACCATATTCATTAATCTGTTTATTTTCTAAATCCTGAGCCTCTTTCTTTTCCTTTTCGTCACCAGGGTTTTCTTTGTTTTGTCCCATATAGAATCCTCGTCTTTCTACCACATTTTATGGAATTTAGTATCCCAAAAAAAGCAGCAAATATACAAGATTCTATCGGATAAACGCAATCTCTTCTTCTGTAATATTTCCTACGAGAGATATGGACTTTTTCTCCCATCTAAGATACTTTTTCGCAAATGCCTGGACATCTTCACAAGTCACTTTGTAAATATCATCTAATACTTCATCAATTGATTTCAAATAACCTTTCATTAAATAGGTTTTTCCGTTATTATAAATCTTCGATTTTGTACTTTCATTTCCAATAATTAAATCTGTTTTTAAAAGCTGTTTTGCCTGGTCTAATTCCTTCTCGGTCACACCATTTTCACAGAAATCTCGAATAACTTCTTCTATATGAGCCAGTGCCGTTTTCAGTTTCTTCGGATTTAAAACAGCATCTATATGAAACAAACCTGCTTCATCGTAAATACTTTCATAGGAGTAAATGGAATACGTTAAACCTGCTTCTTCTCGTAGTTTTTGGAACATTCTAGAGTTATCCCCATCTCCAAGAATTACATTCATCAGATACAACGTATACTTTTCATCCGATTGATAAGATACACTTTCAAACGCTACATTTAGATGTACCTGTTCAATAGTCTTTGTCCTGCAGAATATAACTGGCTCATATTTCGGTTTTGTAAGCGTAAGAGGTTCCTTACTGTTTTCAAAAGAAGCAAAATTTTCTTCCAGCAGTCTCATAGTTTCTTCGATATCCATCTTACCTGCCACAGATAATACCATACGGTCTGCTGTATAGGTTTTTTCTTTAAATGCAACTAACTCTTCTCTCGTAATTGCATTTACTACCTCTTTTTCTCCAGAAATGATAAACCCAAGGGGGTCATCCTTCCAAGCCACTTTCTGAAGCATTTCATGAACCAAGTCTTCCGGTGAATCATCGTACATATCAATCTCTTCTAATACAACGCCCTTTTCCTTCTCTAACTCCTCAGGGAGAAATAATGCATTGTTTAACATATCGCCAATTAATTCAATTGCCGCTGGAAGCTGTTCTTCTAATGCTGTCACATAAAAGGAAGTGCTTTCCTTCTCCGTAAATGCATTTAAATTTCCTCCAATATGAGCCATTTCATCGGCAATCTGTTTTGCCGTACGATTCTTTGTACTCTTAAAATACATGTGTTCTAACAAATGTGAGATTCCATTATTTTCTTTTGTTTCGAATGCCGACCCTGCTTTTACATAAACACCAAATGAAACACTTCGCAAATAAGGTATCTCTTCAAATACAACAGGTATTCCATTGGATAGTTTCTTAATTATTACCATTCATTCTTAACCCTTCCCTATTTTTATTACGTCATGTAATCTGGATTCGTGTAATCCGGATATGATTAAAGTGTGAGCGCTCTCACCCTTACGGCTTAAATTTTCTTTCTTATCAAGCAAGAAAAAAGGTGGCTTTTTCACCAAGGTGAAAAGCCACCAATCTTTCTATGATAAATCTACTTTACATCTTTCATGCTAAAGCTGATTCTTCCCATCTTGTCTTTACCAAGGCAAACAACTTTTACAACGTCGCCTAATGTTAATACATCTTCAACACGGTTGATTCTCTCTTTGGAAATCTTAGAAATGTGAACCATTCCTTCTTTTCCTGGAGCAAATTCAAGAAAAGCACCAAATTCTTTGATTGCAATAACTTTACCTTCAAATACTTGACCTTCTTTGAAATCTGTTGTGATAATTTCAATTAAGCGAATTGCTTCTTCTAACATGACAAGGTCTGTTCCACATACGGAAACTGCACCTTCATCGGAAATGTCAATCTTAACACCAGTCTGTTCGATAATAGCGTTGATTGTTTTACCTCTCTGTCCAACAACATCACCAATTTTCTGAGGGTCAATCTGAATCTGACGAATCTTTGGAGCAAACTCACCAACTTCTTCTCTTGGAGCACCAATACAAGGAAGCATAACTTCATTTAGGATATACATTCTTGCTTCTCTTGTTCTGCGGATTGCTTCTTCAATAATTGGTCTTGTTAAACCATGAATCTTAATATCCATCTGAATTGCTGTGATACCCGCTTCTGTACCAGCTACCTTAAAGTCCATATCTC
>DBKX01000065.1:0-1196 GCA_002297865.1 Lachnoclostridium sp. UBA739 | reverse complement strand
AATCATCATCTGTATCACCTGTCACAAGACCACAAGAGATACCTGCAACCGGTTTCTTAATTGGAACACCTGCTGCCATAAGCGACATGGTAGATGCACAAATAGAAGCCTGTGATGTTGAACCATTGGATTCAAATGTTTCGGATACTGTTCTGATTGCATAAGGGAAATCAGCTTCACTTGGCAATACTGGTACTAATGCACGCTCTGCTAGCGCACCATGACCGATTTCACGACGTCCTGGTCCTCTAGATGGCTTTGTTTCACCAACAGAGTATGAAGGGAAGTTATAATGGTGCATATATCTCTTAGATGTTTCCAATTCATCTAATCCATCAATTCTCTGTGCTTCCGATAATGGTGCAAGAGTTGTAACCGTACAAATCTGAGTTTGTCCTCTTGTAAACATAGCAGAACCATGTACTCTAGGTACAATATCAACTTCTGCTGCTAATGGACGAATCTGTGTGATTTCACGACCGTCTGGACGTTTGTGGTCTTTTAAGATCATCTTACGAACTGTTTTCTTTTCATATTGGTATATCGCTTCACCTAAAACAGCAAGCCATTCTTCATTTTCAGCAAATGCTTCTTCCAGTTTTTCAGTAAGCTTTTTGATGTTTTCTTCTCTATCTTGTTTTACATCGGTAAATACTGCTTCTTCCATTTCAGCAGGAGTTACGATTTCTTTCATTGCATCAAATAACTCTTGTGGTACTGCACAGCTTTCATATTCATGCTTTGGTTTACCACATTCTGCAACGATAGTATTAATAAATTCGATTACTTTCTGGTTGATTTCATGAGCTGCAAAGATAGCTTCGATCATTTTGTCTTCTGGAACTTCGTTAGCACCAGCTTCAATCATGATAACTTTTTCGCTTGTAGATGCAACTGTTAGCTGTAAATCAGAAGTTGCTTTCTGTGCATTGCTTGGGTTAAAGATAAACTCTCCGTCAATTAAACCAACCTGTGTAGTTGCACAAGGTCCATCAAATGGAATATCTGAAATAGCTGTTGCAATTGCAGAACCTAACATAGCTGTTAACTCTGGACTGCATTCAGGATCTACAGACATAACCATGTTATTAAGAGTTACGTCATTACGATAATCTTTAGGGAATAAAGGTCTCATTGGACGGTCGATTACACGAGATGTTAAAATGGCATTTTCAGAAGCTTTACCTTCTCTTTTA
>DBKX01000256.1:835-3364 GCA_002297865.1 Lachnoclostridium sp. UBA739 | reverse complement strand
TTGTTCAAGAACAAAGCCAAAGCCCCTTCGTTCATTACATCGTCAGCACCGACAAAACCTACCCATTTTCCATGTGCTAACTTTACGCCCTTGTTCCATGCATCATAGATACCCTTATCTAGTTCAGATATATGCACTGCGATTTTATCACCATACGAATCAATAATCTTATTCGTATCATCTTTACTGCCACCATCAACGAGAATCAACTCAGTCTCGTTTGTCAACTGTGGCACAATGCTGTCAAGACATCTTTGTAATGTCTTGGCGGCATTATATGTTGCTATAATTATTGAAATTGTCATTATTTTATTTTCTTTATAAATTTTGCGGGATTCCCGCCCCAAATTTCATCAGAAGGAATAGATTTCACGACAACAGAACCTGCTGCAATAATACTTCTGTCACCTATTGAAATACCTTTCCCGATATAACAATTGGCACCAATAAAAACATCATCACCAATTATGACAGAAGCTGATTTCACGTTCTTTGCATCATCTTTAGGATTACGTCTTAATTGATAATCAATAGAATGGTGATTAGAATCTGAAATTCTTGTTCCTCCACCAATTTTCACATTATTACCTATTTGTACCTTCTTGCTACTATAAATCATAACACCATTAATGCCGCTATTATTACCGATTGTCAATGATGCATGTGCAAGTACAATCAACTTGCATTTCGAGTTCCAAGACTGGGCTGTATAAGAGTTAAACATCACATTGTCACCAAAAGAAACTAATCCAGATTCTTTATTAATCTGTAAAAAAGGAGTAGAATTGCAACATCTTAAATGCTTACCATAGTCTACTTCATTTATCGTTAACAATAATTTTAGTTTTAGGCAATAATATTGCGACATTATGAGCACATGCCCATACTGTAAAAATTTAAATAAAATTCTAATAAACTTCATTCCTATATCCCCTTTTTTGAAGAAAGAGAATAATAGGACTTTAATAGCTTATTACCCCCCCCATTTAATGTTTTAAATCCTTCTGTAACTAAAACGAAAATAATCATCCAAATTTTTCTCTTGGCAAAGTGAAAATTTTTAAACAAGATCAAATATTCACCTTGTAAATAATGATAAGGTCTTAATAATATCCGATTAAGAAACCAATTTTTACGACTTATACGATGTTCTCTTTTTGCTTGAATTGGAAATTTACCAAAATTCTCCCATTTACCATCTAAATCATCAACTTCATCCCATGAAATCTCTGTGTGTGGTATTTGTTTTACCAACAAAGAAAAAACACTTTGGTCATGACGGTTTTCTTGAAACCCCAAAAGATTAGGGAATGAAGATTTTTTGTCAGTAAACAAATCTCTTTGACTGAGAGATAACTCATACCATTTTTTTACCAATGATTCTGTAGTAAAAGTTTTCATAAGCATAAAACAACCACCCCAAAGTTGTAACGTAACTGCATATTTTTTCCAGTTATTAGGACAAAGAGAATAAAAAACATCCCCCTTTGTCCAATCTTTTTCTAAATGCTGTTGTTGAAAGGCTACAAGAGGTTTATCTTGTTTGAGCATTGCAATATATTGCAAATAGCGTTTGTAAGAATCGATGATCCAACGGTTTCCGCAATCAGAATATACGAGAATATCACCCTCTCTCATATTTTTCATAACTTTCATAATTATATATGGCTTCCATATCCAATAACCAAAACCTCTACGATATAGTTTCGGACTAAAACCATCAAAGAAACCTTGTGGTAAATCTTTTTCAGACCAAAAATATCTTTCGTCAAATCCAAAATTAGCAGTTTCTCTTGCTAATCTTTCCATTGCATTTGCATATCTATGATCTGCAAATGAGACTAATATTTTTTTTCCCATATTTTACTTTATTATTAAACTTAGATATCAACAAACATGAAAAAGGAAATAAGTAAAAGAAGCCTGTTCTTGTAATTGGTGTACCAATAATTACACCGACTAAAGTTACAAAGAACAAGACTTTTAACTTTTTTTCTTTTAATAAAGGGGTTGAAAATAACCCCACTAAAATTAATAAAGCCATAGGTATTCCCCATTCTACAAATAATGAAGCGAAAGAATTTACCATTCCTTGATCCATATATCCGCTATAATCTCCACTTACATCCCAAGATTCACTTCTTGCTTTCATCGCAATCATATTGGTTGTTATATTGTCTAAATCTGCACCTAACCATGGGGAATAGTCCATAATAGCTGTTGCTATAGCAAAATCACCAACACGCGACTGACCAGAACCTGAATTTATTTTTTCTATTAATTCATTAGAAATAAACGGAAGTAATAATGTCACCATTACTACAATAACAGTGCAAGTTCCAATAAGTCTTGAAGGCTTTAAATTTATCAAATAATAAATAAATATTATCATACCCATTACAACCAGTCCTGTTGTTGACATAATAGAACCAACCGCTAAAATTGATAATATATTCTTTTTTATACCCTCTTTAAAATATAAAGAAAAAACCAGATTGAAGTTTACTAAAAGATTCCAGCAACTAGGCT
>DBKX01000256.1:238-805 GCA_002297865.1 Lachnoclostridium sp. UBA739 | reverse complement strand
CGTAAAATAGAACAAATATAAAAATGTCTTCGGATGCATTCCAAAGTTTGTTGTAATTAAAGCCCCTCTAAGAAATAGCATGATTGGTATATGTAACAAACTGTAATAAGTACATAACTTACAAAATTTTCTGAAGTCATCTATAAACAATGAAGGCTCGGTGATATAGTTTGCCAATACAAAAAAAGTAGAAAACCATGCTGTAATCAAAAAAGGCAATGGCGATACTTCCTTTATAAAACAGAATATAAAATAAATTGCTAAAATACCGATAAATCTTATCCATGCGGATATTTTTAATTTTAATATTTTTTTAAAATTTAAAAGCAATAACAAAACTGTCCAAATAACAATATCACCAGGAAGTATATTGTCGAAGATTCGAATTCCAAATCCTTGAAAGCATAATATTCCTAAACTTAGGATTCTGTTTCTTTGTTCTTTGCTAATTCTTTGCATAATATATGTTTATTGTAATATTTCTTTAATTCATCAATATTTGTCATTATGTTAATATGTTGCTTTAGCCAATGGATATCATTTTTCCACCATTCCACATTTTCTAAC
>DBKX01000256.1:0-214 GCA_002297865.1 Lachnoclostridium sp. UBA739 | reverse complement strand
CACAACTGTATCGTATCAGCATCATATCTATATCCTATTATTTTTGCAGGAACTCCTCCAACAATGGCATATGGTGGAACGTCTTTTACTACAGCTGCATGTGCTAAGACAACAGCTCCATCACCAATAACGACACCACCAGAAATAAAGACTCTCTGTCCTATCCAACAGTCATTTCCGATTTGCACAGGTTCAGTAACCTCATCAAAACGTT
>DBKX01000287.1 GCA_002297865.1 Lachnoclostridium sp. UBA739 | reverse complement strand
TTTCCAATGCCTGGTATGCCATAAAGAAATACTTTGGAATTGTTTTCCAGACATTCATGAAGATCTTCTATTTCAGAGTCTCTTCCAACAAAATGACGGCATGGTTTTGGAACTTCGCTGTCAGCAATATAGCCAAGAACAACAGGAGACAAAGAGCCTCCGGCAAGAAGCTTTTGATTCTTTGTATCACGCTTGACAAAGGTACGTTCCATTCCAAAGCAGATGATCTGTGAAAGGAACAGAGTCTGCGTGTCCGCTGAAAGATACAAAGATGAAAGCTGTTCTTTCTTTTTATCAGAGACACTTGGGTCTTGTATAAAAAGCAGATATACATCTGATAAAGCTTTATCCGGATCAAACATCATGGGCAGAATCATTTGTTCCAGAGTATCTGAAAGCTTCATTTGAGAACTTTTCGCAGAATAGTAGTTGATAAGTTTTGGACTGACTTTTGCCTGTCCGCTCATCCAGCGGCATACAAGTCCATTATCAAAAGAAAAAATCTGCACCTTCTGGACTGGAAAGAAAGTCGTCAAATACTTCATATAAAAATTCAGACTGATTCAGTTGATTGTTTTCCCGTATGTAGCTTCGTAAAATTGTCATAATAGAACTAAAATCACATCGATCCAATAGGCATTTCCTCTTTTCCGTAAAATATAACTGGTGAATAAGTTTTCTTGTATAAAGATATCATACCATGAACATACATTCGATTCAAGAAAATGGAATATGTTTTATCAGTGTTTTCCTCAATTTTGAGTCAATTTCGATTCAATGCTGTTTGAGGGGATGTTCTGTAAAATAAGCTCAGATCAAAACAATGACGGGAGGAGCTTATGCAACAGAATATTGAATTTGAGCGGTGTATTGATTTTCTGGTACGGATGATTGATAAGTACGGCGATGAAGTCCTTCGGGAGTTGGAGGAAGAAAAACAGAATAAAGAAGAAAAAGAAGCGGCAGTTTCCTGAAATACAAAATGTAAATCAGACTGTCGCTTTCTTATGTGCTTTCAATCAGATAAATTTCAAAAGCTGATGCAGAATGAGTGGCTCATTATTCTGGGAAGCGGTAATACGAGTATCAAATGGTTTGAAATGATTCTGTGTATAAAAGTTCAGAAGAAATTCATTATCTTCGCATTCAAGAAACTCCATAACGCCGCCTACAGAATATTTGAGACTGGATATGGTTTCCAGTGCAAATCCAAGCAGAATGTTTCCAGAGATTCGTTTTTCTCTTGGAAGAGAATAGTTTTTTCCTAACTGTGCAATCAGGTAAGCTGCTGTGGTATAGGATTGTGTTTCTTCATCCAAAATACTGACACGAGACAGCTTCTTTGCCATTGTTTTGCTGATGTTTGAAGCCCGGACAGAGATTGGCTTTACTGTAAGGGAAAAATAGCCAACCAATGAAGCATCTTCGGCATCAAATACCAGATAAGTGATGGACTGATCTTTTTTAGTAAATTCAATCGCATTATGTAATAAAAAGTATTCAACATCGGGGTTTTTAGGACAAGAAAAATCGGAGAGCAAGTCGTAAAGACTTTCCTCTCCGATATATGTCGGTTCGTCTTTATCCAAATATGCCCGAATATTAACGGTAAAATATTTATCAGACATGTTATTTCTTCCTTTTTGACATTAAAGCTAAGATTTCCTGTGGGTTTGTTAACTGACGTCCGGGAAGTGTCTGCTTTGGTGTGCGGTCACGGTCGGCTTCGTCAATCGCTGCGACAAAACGCTTTACGCTGTTTGGATTGGATACGACAAAATTATGAGTAATACTTGAAGTAGCCATACTAACACCTCCTCTTTTTCTAGCTTTTTTGTGTATTTATAGTATATGCAATGTGTGATAAAAACACAATATCGAAAACAAAAATAATTTCTAAATAATTTTCAAGCTGGACATTTATTAGACGCTTCCGGTAAGCGAACAATATTTTCGAACCGATCACTTATAAGTCGCCAACGGTGGGCAGGCAATATTTTGATAACAGATATATTCTGTATCTATTTCAATTATACGATTGACAGAGAAATGCGTCAATACGGAAAATAAGTATTGAAAATAGTTGGAACAAGTACTAAAATAAAGTTGGGACAAAAAACGGAGTTATATTGCGAAGAAAATTATGAAGAGTAAAAAGATTAAGTGTGATATANNATATACCAGAGTATCTACAACCATGCAGGTAGATGGCTACAGTCTGGACGCTCAGAAAGAAAAACTTAAGAGATATGCGGAATTTCAGAACATGGAAATTATAAACGAGTATTCAGATGAAGGTAAATCTGGAAAAAGCGTAGAGGGCAGACCCGAATTTCAGAGAATGTTGGAAAATATCGAGAATGGCACAGATGAGGTGCAGTTTGTATTGGTGTTCAAACTTTCCAGATTCGGTCGTAATGCGGCAGATGTATTAAATTCTCTGCAAAGAATGCAGGACTTTGGGGTGAATCTGATCTGTGTTGAAGACGGAATTGACAGCTCTAAAGATAGCGGAAAGCTGGCTTATGGACGAAGGAAGAATGAGAAAGTTTCTGGAACAAGAAATGAATATCGTATCGTAAAGCAGGAAAATTATATGCTTCATGATGGTATCCATGAAGGAATCATTTCAGAAACAGACTGGGAGCTGGCACATCAAAAACGGGAAAAAACAGGTGTGAAATATGAAAAGACGCATAGTCTGGATCATGAGCATATCTTATCTGGAATATTGAGATGCCCGTTATGCGGAAGTGGTATGTATGGAAACGTGAATCGGAAGAAAAAGAAAGATGGAACCTTATATAAGGATTATTTCTATTATGCCTGCAAACATCGTCGCCTGGTAGACGGTCATAAATGTGGATATCGTAAACAATGGAGCGAGGATAAGATTAACAATGCAGTGGAAGAAGTTATTCGGAAGCTGGTACAGAATCCTAAATTTGAAGAAGCAATTCTGAATAAAATTGGTTCAAGAATAGATACAGAAGAAATAGAAAAAGAGATTGAAGGACTGGAAAAACAGCACCGACAACTGACCGGAGCAAAAGCAAGGCTTGGACAGCAGATGGACAGTCTGGATATCATGGATAAATTTTATGAAAAGAAATATCAGGATATGGAAACACGATTATATCGTCTGTATGATGAAATTGAAGGCGTGGAAAACAGTATAGAGGAAGTAAAGAACCGCCTGTTGAATATTCAGCAACAGAAAATATCAGAAGAAAACGTCTATCAATTTCTTTTATATTTTGATAAACTATATGATAAGTTCACTGACTTGGAGAAGAAAGAATTTCTTAACAGCTTTGTAGAACAGGTGGGCATTTACGAGCAGGAGCAGCCAGATGGCAGATTCCTGAAGCACATAAAGTTCCGTTTTCCGGTGTATTTTGGAGACAGGGAGACACAGGAACTTTGTTGGGACAACGAAAGTACCGTTGAGACGGTGGTGTTGTTGTCTAAGAATAGTTAGGGATTAACAGTAGGTTATAGAATTTAAGAAAAAATAGTTTGGAGAGCTTGCTATGGATTTTATGGGAACAAAATTAGAGGATATTATTGTGACACTTCCATTTGAAGATGGAACATGTGCGGAATACGGAGTTCATTCTTATTTCGAGGTGAATAATAAAAAGTATTTTGCAATGCTTCCTCTTATAGGAAAGAAGCAATTGGATTATACGAAAAGCTATCAGCTTTATGAGGTACAGGAGGATGAGGAGCATAATCCTATCGTTTTGTATATCGAGGATGATGAGGAATATGCGATTGCGGCGAAGTGTTTTTCGGAGCAGTTGAGATAGGTTTGGAAAGGGAACAGGTAAATTTTAATCTGTTCCCTTTTAAGGTACAGATTTTTGATTCATGCTATGAAGATGAGCTGAAAAGATTTTAATTACTCAAGTAGTCTTGATTGGCTACATCTTATTATACTAGGAGCGATGAAAACGTGGAAAATAACGAAAAAAGGGAAGGAGATTCATGAAATTAGACAATGTTTATAGAAAAAGCAAACGGATATTCAAGCAGGAGTTACTAGGAAAAGGGTTCGAACTAGGCTTTTGTGCTGGATTAGAAGATGCCAAGGAGTGGCTGTTGCCTTAAAAGCAATTATTCCGAAAAAACTATGGAATTTACAGTAATATAAATTGCGAAGAAATAGTCAACCTTTCGAAAGAGAAAGGTTGACTATTTCTCCCTTAGATGATAGAATTTCACATCGGAGGTGAAAAATAATTGAAAACAAAAGACATGATTTTATGTGCTATGTTTGTAGCGTTAATTGCCGTAGGAGCATTTATTAAAGTTCCGATACCAGTTGTTCCGTTTACTTTGCAATATCTTTTTACGATGTTAGCTGGACTTTTGCTTGGCGGAAAGAAAGGAAGTCTTGCAGTTGGAATTTATATTCTGTTAGGACTTATCGGTCTTCCGATTTTTGCACAAGGAGGAGGAATCGGATACATATTTCAGCCAAGTTTTGGTTACATCATAGGTTTTGCAGCAGGCGCTTTTGTTACAGGAGTGATTGCCAATCAAAAAAACAAACCTAGCTTTTTAAGATTGCTAGGAGCTAATTTTGCTGGTCTTTTCATCGTATATCTTTTAGGAATGGTGTACTACTATCTGATTAGTGCCTTTTATCTTAATAATCCGATCGGACTCTGGTCACTGTTCCTATATTGTTTTATTTTGGCAGTGCCAGGTGATATGATTCTTTGTATTTTAGGAGCATTTTTGGGAGAACGACTGATTCCAATTATAAAAGAAGGAAAGTTATAAAAGAAAGCGAGGATTGAACATGAGTAGAAATCTTTTTGTAATAGGAACGGGGACAGATATTGGAAAGACCTATGTTACAGGTCTGATTATGAAAAAGCTGAAAGAAAGCGGTGTATCTGCAGCGTATTATAAGGCAGCAATGAGTGGAAATGATGAGGGAGAAGACGGAAAAATACTTCCTGGAGATGCCATGCATGTAAAGCAGGTCTCTGGTGTCAGCCAGCCACTCAAAGAAATGTGTCCGTATGTTTATAGGAATGCGGTATCTCCACACCTTGCTTCCAGAATAGAAGGAAATCCAGTTCGTTTCGAACAGGTTTTAGAAAAATACAAAGAGGTTTGTGAAAAATATGAATATGTTACCCTAGAGGGTTCAGGGGGGATTTTGTGTCCGATTTGTTTTGATGAAGCGAAAATATGGTTACCTGATGTGATAAAAGCCTGTCAGGCAGGGACACTGCTTGTGGCCGATGCAGGTCTTGGAACTATTAATAGTGTGGGATTGACTGCTTTTTATTTAAAAGAAAAAGGAATTCCGTTAAAGGGGATTATTTTTAATCATTTTCGTAAGGGAGATATCATGCAGGAGGACAATCTGAAAATGTGTGAATATTTGACTGGTGTACCGGTAATTGCTTGTGTCAGTGACGATGATAAGGAATTGGATATTTCAGTTGAACTGCTGAAATCACTTTATGAATAATAGGAGGAAAATGTGATGATTTGGTATCCATATGAACAGATGAAAACAATGAAGAAACCTTATAAAATTGTAGACGCCGAAGGTGTTTATCTATATACAGAGAATCAAAAGCTGATTGATTCAGTATCGTCCTGGTGGAGCGTGATACATGGTTATAAGCATCCAGAGCTGAATGAGGCGATTATTTCACAGGTGGAGAAATTTTCTCATGTGATGTTAGGCGGGTTAACCCATGAGCCAGTTCAAAAATTGGCAGATAAACTTCAAAGCTATTTGCCCGGTGATTTGAATTATTCTTTCTTTTCTGATTCAGGAAGTGTAGCTGTGGAAGTAGCACTCAAAATGGCGCTGCAATATTATATGAATCAAGGAGAAAGACAACGGACGATGATTCTGGCATTAGAAAATGCTTATCATGGTGATACGTTTAAAACGATGGAAGTCGGAGATGATGCAGATTATCATTTTGTTTTGCAGGCATATGGAGAGAGTGAATACGTGGTACATATTCCGACAGAAATTGAAGCACTTGAGCAGGCATTTGAAAAATATCATGACCGATTCAATTGCTTTATTGTGGAACCTCTTTTACAAGGTGCAGGCGGAATGCGGATGTATGATGTTGCTTTTCTAGAAAAGGCTAGAGAACTATGCAATCAATATGATGTACTTTTGATTTTTGATGAGGTGGCAACAGGATTTGGACGTACTGGAAACCGCTTCGTGGCAGATCTTGTTCAGCCAGATATTTTAGTTTTGGGTAAGGCTCTTACTGGTGGATATATTGGTCATGCAGTGACAGTTGCTAGTAAAAAAGTTTTTAATGGATTTTACGATGAGAATCCGGAACATGCTTTCATGCATGGACCAACTTTTATGGGCAATGCATTGGCATGTAGCGTAGCCCTTAAGTCGATAGAAGTATTTGAATCACAGAATTATATGCAGAAAATTAGAAAAATTGAAGAAATTACCCGCCGGGAAATGGAGAACTTTTCGGACCCCCGTATAAACGAAGTGAGGATAATGGGAGGTTGTGTTTGTATAGAAGTAAAAGAGGAAGCAACATTAAAGGGATATCACCAGTTTGCATATGAAAGAGGTGTGTTTAGCAGACCTTTCTTAAAATATTTATATGCAATGGTGCCGTATATCATCTCTGAGGAGGAACTTATAAAAGTGTTGGACACTATGAAGGCATGGTTTGTGGAACATTAATTGATATTTTCTCAAAACAAAGAAGTTGTAAGAAGATTGCATACTTGAAATGACGATATTTTTTATAATTCACCCTATTTATGGGAGCAATAGGAAATGACAAGATACCTTTTGTAGATTATTATAGGCGAACTATATAGTCGTAATTGAATTAATAACAACTTACTGATAAAATGTTAATATGTACTATATATGTAATATATAGTATACAATAACATGAATATAGGAGGAAATAAAAATGGCATTTTGTTCTGACTGTGGAGAAAAGTTAGAGGATAACGCACAATACTGTCCGAAATGTGGAAAGAAGGTTGAAGGGCAATCTGCACAAAATGGTGTTATTTGTCCATCTTGTGGAATGAAGTTATCAAGCTATACAGCAAAATGTCCAGCGTGTGGACATGAGTTTGATTCTGTTAAGGTATCGGATTCGTTTAAAGAGTTTTCAGATGCAATTGATGAATGTGACAGTATCATTGCCAGTGAGCCAAAAACAAATAAAGGTGGCT
>DBKX01000049.1:2749-2906 GCA_002297865.1 Lachnoclostridium sp. UBA739 | reverse complement strand
AGGCTCCCCTTTCACATTGTTTTCATTTACTAGCGTAATATTTGCACCCATTTGTTTGCATACACGTAAAATACCATCTCTGGTAGGATTTATTCCGACATTTTGAATTAGAAGTTCTGAACCAGGAACAATTAAAGCAGCAGCAATAAAATAAGCG
>DBKX01000049.1:1713-2699 GCA_002297865.1 Lachnoclostridium sp. UBA739 | reverse complement strand
CCAGGAACAATCACTTTTTGTCCAACTAATTCTGGTTCTGGTAACACCGTTGCGGTCGTTCCTTCTGTTCGAACATTGCCTCCAAAATAGGAGAGCATTAATTCTGTATGATTTCTTGAAACATATGGTTCTGTAACGGAGGTTTCTCCATCTGCATAAAGTCCGGCGAATAAGATGCAGGACTTAACTTGTGCAGAAGCAACCTTGGAATGATAATGGATTCCGTGAAGAGGCTGTCCAATAATTTTAAGAGGAGCGCATCCGTTATCACGTATACTTTCTATATGGGCACCCATCTGGAATAATGGTTCTATGATTCGTTTCATTGGACGTTTTTGTATGGATGCATCACCGTTTAGACTGCATGTAAATGGCTGTGCAGCTAAAATACCAGACATTAGTCTTGTTGTGGTACCGCTGTTTCCTACATCCAGCATCTCAGATGGTTTTGATAATCCGTGTAATCCTTTACCATGTACAATAACAGAATTGTTTTGATTGATAATTTCGATTCCCATGTTCTGAAAACAAGCCATGGACGAGAGGCAGTCTGCACCTTGCAGAAAATTGGTAATCTCCGTTGTGCCTTTTGCCAGGGAACCTAACATAATTGCACGGTGTGAAATTGATTTGTCGCCAGGAACTTGTATTTGCCCTTTTAAACATTTGGCTTTCGTAAATTTCATGGTGGCACCTATCCTTTCTATGAAAAGTTAACTGAAACTGCTAACGTTCGTATACAGTATAATGATATTGTCTTAACAATGCAATGGTCTGCTTCATTGCTTCTTCTTCATACAGTTCAATTCGCAGGACACCCTCTTCAAATTCACGGTTGTGAATAATGCCAATGTTTTTGATGCTGATTGCGTTGGAAGCTAGGATAGTTGCAACTGTTGCAATCGCACCAGTCTCATCTAATATGTCCATATATACCTCATGCACACGGGAAATAACGCCTTCGGAACTGGAAGGAACAGAATCAC
>DBKX01000049.1:1329-1667 GCA_002297865.1 Lachnoclostridium sp. UBA739 | reverse complement strand
TAGCACCTTTTTCATTGGCGGTAAGAACTGATTCAAATTCCGCTAATAAGTCCTGAAAAATGTGGACAAATTTTAATATACTTTCTGAATTGGATAAACAGATGCTCTGCCACATTTCAGGAGAGGAAGAGGAAATTCTTGTAATGTCCTTAAATCCTCCAGCGGCAAGGCTTTTCATTGTTCCATCCAAATCCTTAGACTGCACCATGTTAACTAGAGATGCAGAGATAACATGAGGTACATGGCTGATGGCAGCAGTAACATCATCATGTTTCTTGCAATCCATTACTACTGGAATAGCAGCAGTACAAGCAACTAATTCCTGCAGTAAGGAAAGC
>DBKX01000049.1:0-1321 GCA_002297865.1 Lachnoclostridium sp. UBA739 | reverse complement strand
AAAGCTGTTCTTGTGTAGTATCCTCAGTAGGAGTTAATATGTAGTAGGCATTTTCCAGAAGCCTAGCATGGGCATTGTCATAACCTGTTTTTTCAGAACCTGCCATTGGATGCCCACCTATAAAATGCTTTGTCAATCCAAGTTTCTTTACAGCTTCGTGCATAGCACCTTTTACAGAGCCAACATCAGTAATAATGGAGGATGGCTTTATGATTGATTTTAACTGTGCCAGATAATTTATATTGGTAAGGACTGGCCCACACAATATAATTAAATCACACAATTTAAAATCTTCCTCTAGATTATGGGTTATCTTTGATAATGTTCCATCTTGTAAAGCTAATTCTAAGTTCGCATTTTTGGAATCGGTATGATGATCATAGCCGATTAATGTAAATCCGGGATGTTTTTCTTTTAAGGCTTTTGCGATGGAACCTCCAATTAATCCAAAGCCAATAAAGCCAACTGTTATATCCTCCATTATAAAATCCTCCTAATTAAAATGTACGATTCATTACTTTTGCAATCGGTCTTAACTCATTGCAAAGCTCATCAAACTGTGGAAATGTTAATGACTGTGGTCCGTCTGATAACGCAATTGCTGGATTTGGATGAGTTTCAATCATTAAACCATCAGCACCAGCTGCGATAGCGGACATAGCAAGTGGTTTTACATAATTTCTTACACCAGTTGCATGGCTAGGGTCTACAATAATTGGTAAATGACTCTTTTCCTTAATAACCGGAACAGCGCTGATATCAAGAGTATTTCTTGTAGCTGTTTCAAAAGTACGGATTCCACGTTCACATAACACAACATTTTGATTTCCTTCTGCCATAATATATTCGGCAGCATTTAACCATTCATCTATTGTAGCAGATAAACCTCGTTTTAGCAAAATAGGAAGACCGGTTTTACCAGCTTCTTTTAATAAATAGAAGTTTTGCATATTTCTGGCACCAATTTGAAGCATATCTACATATTTTACAGCAGCTTCAATTGCAGCTAAGCTTGTTACCTCACATACAACAGCTAAACCAGTTTCCTCTCTGGCTGCTTTCATAATTTTTAAACCTTCCTCCTCTAAACCTTGGAAGGAGTATGGAGATGTTCTTGGCTTATATGCACCACCTCTTAAAATCTGAGCACCAGACTTTTTGATGGCTTTTGCTGTTTCCATTACCTGTTCTTCGCTTTCTACAGCACAAGGACCAGACATAATGACGATTTCAGAACCGCCGATTTTCGTGTTGCCAACTTCAATTACGCTGGATTCTGGATGAAATTTACGGTTGGATAATTTATAGCTTTCTGTTACTT
>DBKX01000364.1:29698-32017 GCA_002297865.1 Lachnoclostridium sp. UBA739 | reverse complement strand
ATTGTAGATGCCTTCGAAGCAGCAGGACTTAGAGTATTCGGACCTCGTAAAAATGCAGCGATTATTGAAGCATCGAAAGCTTTTTCCAAGGACTTAATGAAAAAATATAATATCCCAACAGCAGCATACGAGACATTCAGCTCTTCTGAAGAAGCCCTTGCATATCTAGAAACAAGTAAATTCCCAATTGTATTAAAAGCAGATGGCCTTGCACTTGGTAAAGGAGTATTAATTTGCAATACAAAGGAAGAAGCCAAGGAAGGTGTTAAGACTTTAATGCTTGATAAACAGTTTGGTTCTGCTGGAGACCGTATCGTAGTGGAAGAGTTCTTAACTGGCCGAGAAGTTTCTGTATTATGTTACTGCGACGGTAAGACAATCAAACCAATGACAAGTGCACAGGATCATAAACGTGCCAAAGATGGCGATCAGGGCTTAAATACTGGTGGTATGGGAACATTTTCACCAAGTCCTTTCTATACAGAAGAAGTAGATGCATTCTGTAAGAAATACGTTTACCAGCCAACCATTGATGCGATGAAGGCTGAAGGCAGAGACTTTACAGGTATTTTATTCGTAGGATTAATCTTGACAGAGGATGGTCCAAAGGTATTAGAGTATAATGCACGTTTTGGTGATCCAGAGGCTCAGGTTGTTCTTCCTCGTATGAAGAATGATATTATTGAGGTTATGGAAGCATGTGTAGATGGTAAATTAGCAGATATTACATTAGAATTTGAAGACAATGCAGCTGTTTGCGTTGTGTTAGCTTCTGCTGGATATCCTGAGCATTATGAAAAAGGAAAAGTCATAACTGGATTTGAAAACTTCGAAGGAAAAGAAGGATATTATGTATTCCATGCTGGTTCTAAGAAGACAGAGGAAGGTATTGTGACAAATGGCGGTCGTGTTCTTGGTGTTACAGCCAAAGGAGCAGATCTTAAGACTGCTAGAAAGAATGCGTATGAGGCTACCAATTGGATTAGTTTTGAGAATAAGTATATGAGAAATGATATTGGTAAAGCCATTGATGAAGCATAGGTTACGATTCTAGTATCATTTTATAGAAAATGAATATTGGAAAAGTCCATTCCTTATTAAGAAGTTCAATAATGAATGGACTTTCTTTATGTTACATAATTCTTGACATTGCACCATAAAATGGTAAAATGATATAGGAGGTGTCTAACGTGCGGCAAAGATATACCAGATTTGTTTGTTGTATTTTAGCATTGATAATGGCGTTTACAGGAATGTGCATGGATGCAAAACAGGCAGATTCCTTTTTAGAGTGCAGCACATTAGATAGCCATATAGAAGCCTCCATATTTGCTCATGACGATACCATAACATATGAGAAATTATGTACTCAAAGGATGCTTGGTATCTCAGATTTAGTATTTGTTAATAATTTTGTTAAACATCACAATATCCAGACGAAGAGTAAAAGCAGTCTGGTTTCTTTTGTGACTACTCTATGTATTCTAATACATATCAGTCTACAGATGGCAGAAGAAAATATATGCGTTTCCAAGACGCATGTAAAAGCCATAATCTTAAATTTTATCCATGAAAAGGACGGTAAAAAGTAATCCTCATTCAATTCTATATTTTTTTTAGCCTAAGTAATGCCTAGGCTTATTTGAGTACGTAAAAATAGAATGGAGGAATCCTATGGGGATGAATATTATTTTAATTGTAACTACAGTTGCAGCAGTAGGTGGAGGTATTTTTGCCTTTTGGATGGATCACTGCAACAAGGCCAATGCGAATAAAGACGACGAAAAAAGTTTAAGTCAAAATGAAACGAAATAGTCTTAGGAAGAAGAGGTAGAAAAAATGAATATTGGAATTTTAATACTAATCATTATTGGCGGATTAACAGGTTTTATTTCAACAGCTTATATGGTGCTGTCACTAATAGGGACAATTGCGTATAAGATTTATAGGTCGTTGAAATATCATGTTTCCCTATATGATTAATGTATTATAAATTAGAAAAAGATTTACATAAAGCCAAATATTAAATCTAAGGAGGTCTTGATATTCGGGACCTCCTTACACTTTAGATAGATATCATATCAAGCAAACAGCATTTCAATTTCATCCTTTGTAATCCATTTCTTTTCGGTAAGTGAATCAGCAAGAATGCTTAACTCACTCCAATTCTCGCGGCAAATTGCAACGGTTTCTTCCCATAACTCGGTGCTTAGTGTTTGCAAATCGTCATGGAAACATGGTGGCAGATGATTGTCATTCTTGTGATTATAACTAATACCATTGGTAGAAGTTTTTAGATAATGTTTCATCATCTGAACC